>JAYKHH010000417.1:0-4073 GCA_035285265.1 Leptolyngbyaceae cyanobacterium
CTAAAGATTGGAGTGCTGGAAAACAAAACCCAAGAAAAACCTCCAAGCATTAACCCTAGCTTGACAAGAGACCGTTTCACATCCATATTTTCTGCAAAAATACTTTTAACTCCAAAAGTTACACGTATGATATCTTATATTTCATTCAAAATTATTTTTTTTGAATCAAGAAAATATACAATTGCTACCCCTAATACCCCTAGGTTCTCAGGAATATTAGGGATATAGGAGTTACGCATTGACAGGATGGCAAACCTGTGTAGTGATAGAAGAGTTCTGACTGTCCCCGTTGTATCCCGCCATGCGTCCGCTCTCTAAACCTTCGACGGCTCGGTGTAACTGTAGCCTCTACACCTTATTCCTGATGGCAGAACCCCAATATGTCAGTTGCGTGCGGTTAGCAGAAATCTTAGAAGGGGTCAGTCATGACAGCGTGAATCGTTTTCTATTACGAGAGCGTTACACACCCGAAGACTTGTTTCAGGAAGTCAAAGGGCAGTTGAGTTTAGTTGGGGGAACTTTGAGTGTGGACGATAGTGTCGAAGATAAACCGTATCGAGAGGTGGGAAAAAGTGCCTTTGTGGGGTACTTTTGGTCGGGTAAACATAAGCGAACGGTTAAAGGGATTAATCTCATCACCCTGTATTACACGGATCTATCTGGACATTCCTATCCGGTAAACTTTCGCATTTACGATAAACGGGAGAGTAAAACCAAGAACGATTATTTCAGAGAGATGGTTCTCGAAGTCTGTCAATGGGGGATTCAACCCGCCTGGGTGACGGGGGATAGTTGGTATGCCAGTTTGGAAAATCTAAAGTTTCTCAGAAACGAGAAGATGGGTTTTCTGTTTGGGATCGCCGACAATCGCCAAGTCTCAGTCGAACGTGGCAAGCTTTTCCCAGTCAAGGACTTGACGATTTCAGAATCAGGCAGGGTGGTCTACCTCAAAGAGTTTGGGTGGGTCAAGGTATTTTGTCAGCCGTTCAAGAACGAACCGCGCTATTACCTGATGTACCAACCAGACTTAGGCCGATTGCAGCACCTGACTCGATCTGAGTTTAAGCAAGTGCATGACGAGCATTGGCTGATTGAGTGTTTTCATCGCATCATCAAGCAGGTGTGTAACATCGAGAGATTTTATGTGCGAGATGAGCAGGCTGTGCGAAATCACTTTTACTGTGCACTGCGGGCTTTTGCTCAGTTGCAAACTTGGTGCGTTCAAGGAGTGATTAGAAACTGTTACGAGATATCAAGACAATTGTTTGTGCCAGTCATTCGTCAGTTTATCTGGGAGCATGCCACAGAAGCTACCTTTGCTTGACCACATGCCTTCGGTTTTGTCAATGCGTAACTCCTAAAACTGTCCAGAAAACCGATACCCTAGTTTTAGACAATCTCTGGCTAATTATTGGTGAATACAAAAAGAAAGTCTCCCCTTCAGGGCAGCCCGGTGTAGGTGATGCCTTCCTTAAATGGGTCTTAACCAATCGGTCTAATCCTCAACGATGTGAGCAAGTATCTATCACGCAAATTTCTGAAAATGAATTTGCAGAATTCCCGAAATCCGAGGCTTTAGAAAAATTTGATCGCAGCGATCGCAAATTTGTTGCTGTTGCACTCGCCCATCCTCACCACCCTCCCATTACTAATGCAGTTGATTCTGACTGGCGAGATTTTCAAGATGCTTTAGCAGAATATGGTGTCCAGATTGAATTTTTGTGCCCTTAACCTTTAGGAATCACTCCTGCAATTAACTATCAATCTCTCTTCTAAGTTTCCACAACTTTTGTTTTTACACCTGCAAACTTACCCGATGCAGTCTGGCCAACGATATAAACATCAATCGTGACTTTGCCAACTCGATAGACCTGTAAACCAGCCAAATAGGCTTTGAGAATTCCCACTAGATTTTGATATCTGTGAATCGTCTCTTTTTCTGGTTCACCGTGCCAATCTTGTGGTTTAAGAGCCGGGTGCCAAAACTGATCGAATCCTACCTCTTGAATAGGAGTGGCGATCGCTTTCCCTGTTTGTTGCAAAACCTGTTCAGGCGTTATCTGACCAGAAACAGAAGGTTCCCATAGAAATACTTCAAACGGATAATCGGATTCACTCATAAACAGCAATCCATCAGTGGCCTGCTGCAGTTTTTGGCTGAGATCTAAATCTCTACTATCCGTATTATCCACGTCCAGATTCCTGCTACTTATTCCACCAAATTTGCGGTCACCTGATCTGAGTAAATGATCTCATCTTCCTTACGCCAAGCGGGATCAACGATGCACACAAAGATCAGAGGGGCAGTACCCGTATTGCGAATAAATTGCTTGGCATTGGGGGGAATGTAGATAGCATCCCCCGGCATCACATCCTGGACTTCATTATCAATATGCATCTCAGCCATGCCATTGAGGATGTAATAAACCTCAGAGGTTGTTAGTGAATGCGGAGTTGAGGTCTGTCCGACAGGAAGAATCGCATGGGCCAAGCTATACCCCAACTCTAAGGATTGTTTATCGGGGTGCAGTAACTCCCTCAACAAGGTACCATCCCCTGCCGTGAACTGGGGGCAAGCATCTAACCTTTGTACCAACATAATCAGTTAACTCCATAGATGGCGGTTTGGTTGGTGATCAGGACAATCAATAGCCATTTCACTCAGGGCAGTGCTAGGGCGCACTGTGCATTTTAGATGATAGTCCCCTGTAAAAAACTGGCAGTTGGCACAGGGAATTTGGTGCATTCGCTTGGCTTGCTTGATTCCACCCCAGATGGCACTCCCAATACTCCAGGCCAACAAACTGACTAATGCCCAGGCTCCAATAAAGCAAATCGGTACGAGAAAGGGCTGAATTCCCTCAAGTACAAAGTAGAGCAAGCGAAAGAAAGTAATCATAGCTAGGGCTTCTAAGTCTGAATAAATTTTTCAAGCTTTGTAATCAAGGCAACCATGAGGATGGGAGCATTGGGGGCTTGATCCCGTTGAGTCCCACCTTAGATCAGGTGCCCCATGAATAACATTAACTCTTGGTATGATTAGGGGGAAATATAAAGAAATGTAAAGATGGCGGGGCGCAGTTTTACACTTCTAACCGTTTGCTCTTGACGAATTGATCGAGATTATCGCTTGATGAAGAAATCTCAGCCCTCATCAAGCAGACAGAAGTTACAGGGAAGTCTTGGAAAATTTCAACAATCTATGAAAATTGACCACGTTCATTTTTATGTTGAAGATGCCCCTAAAACGCGGGATTGGTTTGTTCAGCAACTAGGATTTCACTTTATTGCTAGTGGAACCCATGGCGATACTCGCACAGAAGTTGTCAAAAGTGGCTCAGCTTGCTTTGTTTTGTCCTCTCCCTTGGGTGCTGCCAGTCCCGTTGCAGAATTTTTGCGATCGCACCCTTCCGGGGTGTTTGACCTAGCCTTTAGGGTTGAAGATCTCCCAACTGTTACCCTGCAAGCGGTGCGCCAAGGGGCCAAACTCCTAAAACCGACCCAAGTAGCGTTATCAGATTCTGGTTGTCTCCAGTGGAGTCAGATCACAGGCTGGGGAGGACTAAAGCATAGTTTGATCGAACGCTCAGGGATAACGGCACTCCTACCTGCCATTCAGCTTTTCCATGCAGATGGCAATATCGCCTACCTGGGATTGGAGGAGAGTGAGGTAAGTGACCCTGCTCCTGCTGATCCGAAAGCTGAACACAGACCTCTAGGCATTACAGGCATTGATCATGTGGTACTCAACGTCGCCACTGGCGATTTGGAACGTGCTGTCCATTGGTACCAACAGAGCCTAGGATTTCACCTCCAGCAGAGCTTTAAAATTCAGACTGAACGTTCAGCCTTAAGGAGTCAGGTCATGGTTTATCCAGGAACGACCCTGCAGTTTCCCATTAATGAACCTGCCTCTGCCAACTCCCAAATCCAAGAGTTTCTGGACATTAATCGTGGCCCAGGGATCCAGCACATTGCCTTACAAACTTCTAACCTGGTGCAGATAATTGCCCAACTCCGACAACGGGGCATTGACTTCCTTTCCGTACCACCCAGCTACTATCAACAACTGC
>JAYKHH010000418.1:0-6136 GCA_035285265.1 Leptolyngbyaceae cyanobacterium
CATAATGCGCTGCAAATCCTCTGGATGAGTACGATTTCGCCATTCCTCTAAGGGGTCTTCCGCCAATACTCCATAAATTTCTAGGGCACGGGGGTTGGCATAGGTAGATTTTCCTTGACCATCGGTCATAAAAATACCAATGGGGGAAGATTCGCTTAAGGAGCGAAACATGGCTTCATTATTTCGCAGGGCAATCTCAATCTGTTTGCGATCGCTAATATCCCGCACAATGATCAAAACAGCATCCTCCCGAATGGCCACAATGCAGAGTTCCTCATATTGCAGGCGACCGTTGATCCAAACCTGCTGCTCGTTGATCTGCTGCGTGCCAGTTGCCAAGGCTCGCTGAATCGCTTGAATATCCCGTAGGGCAACCTCCAACGGTAAAATTTCTGTCAGATGCTTGCCCACCGGATTGATATCTTTGGGAATTAGATCTTTAGTGGGATTGGTGCGGATAACTTCGAGATAGATCCCCTCTTTGTTAACAATCAGGATAATATCGGGAATTGCCATTAAAATGCCACGAGTTCGGGCTTCACTTTCCCGTAGCGCCTCTTCTATTTGTTTGCGATCGGTAATATCTAGACCCGTGCCAAATAGTTTTACAACTTTTCCTTGAGCATCGATTTGGGTTTCTCCCCGTCCTAATACATATCTTATGGAACCATCGGGACGGATCAAGCGATGCTCTATTTCGTAGGAACTGCCGGTGATTAGTGCCTGTTCAACAGCCTGATGTAATTTCTCACGATCCTCAGGATAGATAAGCTGTAAATAATCCTCATAACTGGGTTCGGATTGGGTCGGATCCAGTCCAAATATCCTAAATAGTTCTTCCGACCAAGTAATTTTATAGCTGGCTGGATTGTATTCCCAACTACCCACATGGGCAACTCGCTGAGCGACCTGTAAGCTAGCTCTACTTTCGCGCAGATTGGCTTCTATCTGTTTGCGAACCACTTCTTCGCGCTTGGCTTTACTGATATCTCTTACTAACACCAACACTTCATTTTCTTGATAGGGAACAACTCGAACCTCTTCCGTTTGAATTGAACCTTCTACACAGATTTCTTGTTCGTAAATTTGGATGGAACCAGTTTGGAAAACCATTGCAACCGCATCCATGCGCTGTTGAGCAAGTGGTTTAGGTAGACTCTCATCTACGCGAGTTCCAACAAAATCACCCGTTTCACCAATTACCTTGAAATAATTCGTGCTAATAAAGTCCACATAGATGCCTTCACGATTCACAATCATAATCAGGTCAGGCAAGGCACTGATCAAGGCCCCCTGCCTTGCTTCACTTTGACGGAGAGATTCCTCAATGTGAATCCGATCGAGGGTAAGCTGTTTTCTATCACTAATATCCGTGGCGGTGCCAATATAGCCTGTTAATTTCCCTGCTGGGTTTCGCTCTCCTACAGCTTGGATTAAAACCCAAATAATCGCACCATCCGGGCGTTGCTTACGGCATTCCAATTGATAGAAAGCATGGAGATCAACCTGGGCTTGCTCAATAAATGCTAGCCACTGTGCTTGTACCCAGTCCCGATCATCGGGATGAATGGTTTCGAGCCAGCCAACCTCCAAGTATTTCTCTAGGGTTATCCCCGCCATTTGGAGTTTCTTGGAGTTTGCATAGGTGGCATTCCCCTGAAGATCATTCCGAAAAATACCAACGGGAATAGTTTCCAATAAGAGGCGATATTGGGTTTCAGTTTGTTCGTTAATCCTACGCTCAAAGGAGCTTTGGAGTTGTGCTGACATCTGATTGAAGGTGCGTGTCAGTAGTTTTAATTCCGCGATCGCACTAGTTTCGGGTATTACCTCTCCCCAGTTGCCCTTGGCAAAGGTTCTATTGGCCTGACTGAGCCGCAAAATAGGCTGGGTAATCCACTGCGCTGTCAACACTCCAAGCCCTGTTACCCCTAGCAAGGTGAGTCCACACAATAAAATTGTCCAATTTGTGTTTGCCTGAATTTCTGCCATGAAGTCCGATGCGGGGATGGCTGTCACCAACAACCAATCCAGACCGTAGGGATCGCGGTAAGGCTCAACCTGGGCGAATAATTGGTTGCCCTCAAAGGCGACTTGGAAGGTCAGAGGGACTTGAATCTGGCCGAGATCAGGATATTGCTGCTGTAGATAGGTGGCGATCGCCCGCGTGCGCGCATCCTGACTCTGGGTAGCAGGCAAGCGAGTGGGCGGTTTCTGCTTGTACTTGACAAAGACTGTTTCTAAGGTGGAAGTGGCCACCAAATCACCGGAACGCTCTAGGATAAAGGTCTGTCCCGAAGGTGAGAAGTTCAGCTTGCTTAAAAACGTGCCAATCTCAGACAAAGCCAGATGATTGCCCAAAATGCCTTGAAATTTCCCAGCCGCATCGTATACGGGAGCTACGGCACTCATACCCAAGATAGGTGCTACCTGGTAAACAAAAATCGGTGACCAGGTTTGGGTTTGGGCCGCCTTCCCCGCCCGATACCAGGGGGTAGTCCGATTATCAATGGCAAACGTATAAAACTGTTGCTTGGCTCTGCCCCGGTCGTCCACCAGATAATAGCTCCGTCGTCCCGGATGGGTAGGGCTGACTTCACTAAAGAGCAGGATCCCGATCTCTAACTTCTGCCCAGCTAGTTTTGTAGCTTTCTCAACAATTTCCTGACTGAGAAGCCGTCCGTAGCCGATCTCCTCTCCCCGCTCATTGGCAAAGCCCATTCCTGATAGGGACGGAAAGAGGTTGATTTGCTGCCAAAAATGGTTCTGCAGTTGTTCAAAATCCTTGGGGTTTAGTATCCCCTGCTGGACAGCCCGATGATTGACAGCGATCGCCTGCTGTTGGGTTTGCAGGGAAATATCGAGGTGATCGTGAATCCGGCTCGTCGCCTGGTTCATCACCTGATTGGCTAAGTTTTCTACCGCTGTCTGTCCACTGCGATAGGACAAATACCCCACCAGTCCTACTGCCCCCGCAATTTGTAAGACAAAGGGAACAATCAGCACCCACCGCAGGGGAATGTTATCTAAAGAAAGGCGTTTGGGGATGCCGCGAGAAAACATGAATCCTAAATCTAGCGAGAAGCAGTTGCTAGTAGACCTTGACGTTAATGAGCCGACCTTGGGTCGGGGCACAGCACTGTCATGCCCTGACAGGGGTGGTGGGCTGATCTACTAATTCACCCTTCTAGCAACCATAGCGGATAGAGGGTGCAAAGCAACCTATTGTCTAACAGGGATGATAATGACAAACGTTGCCCCTTCGCCAGGGGTGGAAACGCACTCTAAGGAACCATGGTGTTTTTCGGTAACAATCTGATAGCTAATGGACAACCCCATCCCTGTCCCCTTCCCAACGGGTTTAGTGGTAAAGAACGGATCAAACAGGCGATTCTGGACGCTCTCTGGAATACCGGTGCCATTATCCGTAAATTGGATCGCGACTTGGTGATCACCGAGCATTCTGGTGCTAATGTGAATGGTGCTCGGTGCCTGCTGGATGGCATCAGCGGAGCGTTGGGTATCCCGTTCCTCCAGCGAATCTAGGGCATTACTGAGAATATTCATAAAAACCTGATTGAGCTGCCCAGCATAGCACTCTACCTGAGGCAGCTCGCCGTATTCCTTGATAACTTGTATACCCGCATGGCTGGCCGTTGCCTTGAACCGATGCTGCAAAATCATTAAGGTGCTATCAATCCCCTCATGGAGATCAACGGTTTTAAACTCTGCTTCATCCATGCGAGAGAAGTTTCGCAAGGACGCGACAATGTGTCGAATCCGGTCTGCACCGGATTTCATCGAGGAAAGTAACTGCGGTAAATCCTGAACGAGGAAATCCAGGTCAATTGCTTCCACTTCCTCCTGAATGGCGGGTACTGGGGTGGGGTAGTAATGCTGGTATAGAGCAATTAAATTAAGCAGGTCTTGGGTATATTCATTGGCGTGGATGAGATTGCCATAGATAAAGTTAACTGGGTTGTTAATTTCATGAGCAACTCCGGCCACAAGTTGGCCTAGGGACGACATCTTTTCGCTCTGGATCAGTTGTGACTGGGTGCTTTGAAGTTCTTTTAGGGTTTGCTCTAAATCCTGAGCTTTTTGTTTAATCTGTTGTTCACTCGCTTTCAGGGCTGCTTCGGCCAGTTTTTGTTCCGTAATGCTGAGCCCAGCTCCTCGGAAACCCATAATTTCTCCCTGTGCATCCAACAGGGGCAGGCCATTCACCTTTTCCCATACAATTTCACCACTGGGGGTGATATTCCGATGCTCTAAGGTAAAGTTTCCCTTGCGATCCGAGGCTTCCTGCAAGATAGTTTGAACATTAATGATGTCTTCTGGATGCATAAATTCAAAGGGCGAACGACCCAGGAGTGCAGTCGCATCAAAACCTTTAACCGATTTCACTTTGTCTGTGAGGAAGGTATAGAGGCCCTGGTGATCAATTTCCCAGAGATACTCTCCGGCGGCCTCACTCACATCCCGAAAGCGCTGCTCACTCTGGCGCAGGGCTTCTTCCCCTTGCCGCTGCTCAATAAACTGATTCATTTGGCTACCAATCGAGACCATCACCGTCAGCAAGGCTTCATCCAAAGGTCTCACTTCGCACCCAAAGAAGGTAATTACGCCTGCAACCTTCCCTTTACTGGTGATCGAAAATCCAAAGCCGCTTCGCAATCCCGCCTTTTGGGCCGTTTCGACCCGCAGAAAATTGGAATCATTCCATAGATCGGCAACCCAGATGGGGTGACTGCTGACGAAGACACGGCCTGACAAACCCTGTCCTGGTAAGCAGATGGGTTGGGTGGCAAGGCTAAATGCGGCAACTTCGGGCGATCGCCCATGCCAGTAAACCTGACGCTGCAGGGTTTGCGACTGTTCATCAAAACTCCAAAACTCACCCAAACTCCAATCCAGGTTTTCACAAATGACTTGCAGTACTTGGGAAATACTACTCTCTAAGCTGTGGGCTTCCGCCAGAATTTGGGTAACTGCGTAGCGAGTATGACGTTGACGATCGGCTTGTTTACGTTCGGTTTCCATGCGTTGGCGTTCGGCTTCGGCGCGTTTACGCTCACTGATGTCTCGCACGATTACAAGCACTTCATCCTCACCGCAGACTGCGATGCGCGTTTCTTCCATCCAAATTTCACCATCAACTGCAATCTGACATTCATAGAGCTGGGTTTCTCCCGTCTGGAGGGCTTTTTCCGCATAAGCCATGCGTTGTTGAGCCATCTCTACAGGCAAAATATCGTAGATATTTTTGCCCAGCATCTCAATTCCTCCAATCTGCTTCAGTTTACTCTTGGCGGAAATAAAATCTAGATAGGTACCCTCCCTAGACATCCGAATCATTAAATCTGGGATTGCCTTGATCAGGGCTTGATTTCTAGCTTCACTGTGACGCAGCGCTGCTTCTGCTAGCTTCAGATCCGTAATCTCGCGACTAATCAGCAGCACCTCATCCTCTCCACAAACCAGAACGCGCACTTCCTCATAATGGGTCTGACCATTGTTCGTAAATTGTTGTTCATAGCGCTGCATAGATCCCGTTTCCAGAGCTTTCTGGATATATTGCATGCGCTTCTCAGCCTGGGAGGGTACTAAAGAATCACGAACATGAGTGCCAGGTACGAACAGATCGGAGTTTTGAATATTGAAGCGATGCTGTCCAATGATATCGAGGTAGGTACCATCCCCTTTCACCCGGATTAATAGATCTGGAATGGCAGTAATCAAGGCGCGATAGGTCGCTTCACTTTGGCGCAAAGCTACTTCTGCTTGTTTGTGAACAGCTTCGTTGTGCTTTGCTTCTTTGAGTTCTTGAGTTAACCGGGCTATGGTTGCTGTTAATTCTCTGGTTCGTTCTGATACCTTCTGCTCCAGATCTGCATTAGCCCGTTCTAACACCTCATGGACTGCAGGGACATCGTTCCTTGTCGGTATATCGTTCCTTGTCTCGGTATCCAACAGTTGCTCACCGATCGGTTGGCTGTGTGATTGAGGCATAATGGTGTTCCAGCGAGTGGATCAGATTGGCAAATTGGAAGAACTCAAGACTGGTGTATATCCCACCCGCCAGCGTTCAGCAAGAATACAGTAGCGGATATCACAATCAAAAATTAACCTTGCG
>JAYKHH010000419.1:0-5998 GCA_035285265.1 Leptolyngbyaceae cyanobacterium
TACCCCAAGGAATTAACACGTCGAATTGGTAATCGGACGAAATGCTGGGCATGGGGCCTGCACTGTCGGTAGCAGGAAGGCTAGAAAAGTTGATCAAGCTACTGCTTTGATCCTGGGCGATCGCAGGATTGGAGCCTGGGGATAGGGTACCGCCAGTTCCCTGAGCTGCAGTTACCTCAGATCCCTGCACAAACAGCTTGTTTCCAGCGAGGGCTGCTAAAAAACCCGTCGCGGACAGTGCGGCTCCCCGTGCTAGGGCCTTCCGTCGAGAAATTCTAACCTCAAGAATGTCTTCAAAGAGACGATTGCCCGACGGATTACTGCTTCCGTTATCGTGAATCACCTGGATACTCCTCGTTGAATCTGCTCTCTGAAAGCGCAAACTAAAGATGGATAAATTCAGATTAGGGAATTACATCCTCAATGCTACTCTCTGGCAACATGTTTTCATTATGTCTGACAGGATAGATATTGGGTGCATGGCTATCCTTCACAATCCAGGTAGGGTTTGGGCAAACAAAGCGGTAAAGTCTTGGGTGACTGAAGCGGAGGGGTCTTCTACAGGTTTAGAAATCAGATCAAATGCCTTATTTCTGGCTCCAGGCTCTCGGAGGGCCTGTACCGCCACTTCTGCTACATCTGCCCTAGGAATGGAAGGCGGAATGCCGTTGGGAGTCTGGGTTAGAAATACATCGTGCTTACTGACTAGCAATTCCCGCATTCCGCCCGGTTGATCCAGTAAACCCCCAGCTCGAATCAGAGTGTAGTTAATCCCGGAGTCGATCAGGTATGCCTCCGCTCGGCGCTTCCACACTAGAATATTGCCTTGTCCGAGTTGATTGAGGGGGTGATTCAACTGGGTGCCTCCCATCGAACCAACCAACACTATCTGTTCTACCCCGGCAGCGATCGCTGCATCAATCTGATTACGCTGCCCCTCGTAGTCGATCGCTTCTGGCAGACCACCGGGTTCAAACTCAAAGGTGGGACGTTCTCCAGGTTGGGGAGGAGCCGTCATGCGGGGGATGGCACTGGTAACAATGATCAATGCCTGACATCCTGTGAGTGCTGGTTCCAGGGTGGCTTTGTCCTTGATATCCCCCAGGTAAAAGCCCTCCGTCGAGCCAAATAATTCTTGAACCTTAGCCTCGGCGCGAGCAAACCCGATGGCATCAAACTCCTCTGGGTGTTGCCGCAATTTTTGCAGTGTCAAAGAACCCGTCCTGCCGGTGGCACCGGTGACTAAAACCCGCTTCAATCCCATGAGCTAACCTTGACCTTAAAGTACTCTAACCTTTCTGTTCTTACTGACCTTGCTGTCCTTACTTAGTGTAGAACGGGAATGGAGAGTGTAGAACGGGGATGGAGCCTGCTTGACGGTCATGTTACCAGCAACATTTCAATAAAGCGGTTCCAGCTTAAGGGTTGATTGCCCATGCGAATCTGTAGAAATGAAATCTCATCCTTGGACAGTGGAAGTTCTCCCACACTGGCTATCGCCACATTCATCTCATCAATGCTGATCGCATCATCTTCATTGGCATCAATGGGCAAAAAGTAGGTCACAAATTCGGGATAGTTCGCCATTAATCGCTGTTGCCGCAGCATCAACTCGCCAAATTCGGCAAAGTCTATCTCGCCATTCTGATCAATATCGAGGGATTTAAAAAGATAGACCAACTCTTCCTCCGATAGGGGGCGCTTCAGGTGCCGTAAATGGTCTGCCAGTTCTTCGACGGAGATAGTCTCGCTGAAATTGGTATCAATGGCATTGAAGAGATATTTCAGATCTTTTTGTGTGGCATCAGAAGCAGACTCCAATAGGTGGCGACGGGGTGTTCCCGCCATGGCATCCTTCAGTTGGCGACGAAACGTCGTGATGATCTCCTTGGCAACTACAAATCGTTGGCGGTGTTCTTCAGGACTGGAGATCGCGTGGAGCGCCACTGGCACCAACGAAGGTAGGGATCGCCGCAAAACCAGAAAACCAATAATTGTCACTATACAGAAAGATAGCGTCAGGATGGGTAGACCTACCTGGCTGAACCCAATCCCTAATAAGCCACCCAGTAGCGCTGAGACTAAGGCGGCACCGCCCCCCACCCCAATACTCCGAAGATTTGGGGCATAGAAAACGCCAGCGATCGCCATTGCAGTCAGCACCGCATTGTAGCTCCACAATCCCGCATAAATAGCAGGGGTCGAAGCGCCAAACACAAATCCGGCTAAAATGCCCAATAGCCCTCCCAATAAGCCAATGGCTGCCCCCATCGGTGTACATAAGCCGACTGCCAGCAGAACCAGCACACCCGGCAGAAA
The DNA here is from genome assembly GCA_035285265.1 of Leptolyngbyaceae cyanobacterium. Taxonomy (GTDB): domain Bacteria; phylum Cyanobacteriota; class Cyanobacteriia; order JARCMD01; family JARCMD01; genus JAYKHH01. The sequence continues at coordinate 2,320 of JAYKHH010000419.1, forward strand.
CTGATCCATCAAAAACACCTGTCCAAACCCAATGGGGAGGGCGGCAGCAAGGCGGAGCCAGTCGAGGGGGGCAGGGGGCAATGCAGGAGATGCGATTTCCAATTTGAAAACAGGTTGAGGGATCCAGGTGGCGAGAGCCAAAAATAGCAGGGTTCCCACAATAAAGGGTAGGGTCAAGGGGGGAAACTTGAGCTTGCTGGCAAACCAAACTCCAGCCGTATTGATGAATACTGTGGTTAAGGCGGAAAACAGAGCGGTAGCGACCACCCAAAGTGGATTCCAATTCCCATTGCCCGATGAACCAAAGGTGGCAATTGCAGCGCCAACCAGAATGCCGTTGTAACCAAAAATGCCATTACGAAGACTGGTGCGATCAAGTTTGAGGAGAATAGCCGTTAACGTCGAAGCCATAACGCCGACTACACTCATGACACCGACCCAGGGAGACTGGATAAACAGAGCAATCAGAATGAGTAGACCACTGATAGGGTTGTTAACAAAAATGACCTGTCCAATGCCTCGAAGATTGTAATTCAGAAAATCTAGGAATGGCTGATTCACTAGCTGTTGATTTAGGGTTTGTAACGTCCCCGCCATCGGAATCCACTGGATGCAGGAGGTGGAGTGCTGCATCTTGGGAAGCAACAGTTGAGACAGGAGTTCATGGAGGGGTAAGGGGTCGTTATCTTTTGAAGTATGGGGAGATTCGTGGGTCATCGGTTAGGTTTCCTGAAAAACTTGTGAAGCGTAGCGATCGCAACCAGGACAGATACAGCATGTCGCAGGTTGCCTCTGAAATTGCTCAAAAAATGAGATCTGAATGTTCAGTCCTTCAGAGACTTGGGAGTGGTACCTAAGCGATGTGCGATCGCATCTACGACCCGTTCAAAAATGCCCAGGGAGTTTTCAACCATTGTGTTAAGCGTGTCTAACAAAGGATTAATTTTGCAGATTTCCCATTAACAGACTCGCGCATCCTTCACCCCAAAACAGCCTTGACAGACTACTAGGATGGCGGAAAAGCGCTGGTATTCAGCCTTGCCGTTAGCCTTATGCCTGTGAGCTTTGCGTTGTTCTCAAGGTCTCGGATCGGCTCATAATGTGAGAAATTGCCTCTAGGACTTGTTGGGTAATCAAGGTTCCAAATTCCCCTTTGCCACGGGTACGCTGATAACTGGCTCCTTCCTTAGTAGTGGCGTAGAGAGGGGGAACCCGATTCAAGGCATAGGCGATCACATCCCCCAAGTCGGGAATGGCATTACTAGTACCCCTAATTGAGGCTAATTGTGAGATGGACTCTCTTAAAATGAGCTCTTCGATCACATTGACGAATTCTTTGCAACGAACTTCTGTTCCCCTTCCGGCCAGTAGTAACTCCATCAGGCTTTCCAGCGCTACATAGTCGTCCATGGAAAGCTCTGAGACACGATCACACATCTGCCCCAGTTCAACTTCCATAGCAGGCGTTAAGTAACCGTCCTGCAATGCCTTCTTGACAATTTCATCAATGCTCATAGCGCCCCTGTATTTATTGTCTAATTCTTGGTTAGTGTCTTTATTGCCCAGTTAGCGAATTTGATCGCCTTGCCTAGGAAATTTACCTGGTGGTGATGGCAGACGGGATGGATCACATTGATACCCAAAAGATCCTCGATGACCTCATTTTAGGGGGTAATGAAGTAGAAATGGGTCTCCGTGAGGTTCAGGTAACAATAACGGCAATAATAATCGCAGCGATCGCTAGGATTACGGTAGCTATCACCATCCCAGCAGCGATGTTCCCTCGCCGTACCTCTTCTTGATAGTTAATCGGATCAATCCGGTCATAGAGCCATATGCCTCCATAGAGGAGACAAACTGAGATGAGCGTCCAACTGATGGTCGCCCCAATTTTCTGAAGGGTTGGAAGAATCATGGTTAAGGAAGCTCGTTCTGGCAGTATGTTTGCTAAAATGCGCTCATTATTTTCACCCTTACTAGTATCTGAGTGCAAGTGGGGTGTCAATCGGAATCCTCACCTATGACAGCCAAGGTTACGCAGGGAACCACTACCCGATTCATCACTTACTGGCCCTATGTATCCATACTCACCGTTCTGATGCTGGTCTTATCCCTGGTGCATGCCATCCTCCTTGGTATGGGCAAACCTTTGACCAGCATGACTCTTCAGGTGGTGGAGGGGGAACCAACTGCCTTGCCTGTCATGCCGCTGAAACCGGAGGTGATGGGTGCCCTCCGGATTGATGCGGTTGCCCAAATTCCAGAGAATCGCTGGGTTACCTATGAAATCCAGTTACGGGACGCCCAAGGGCAGCTTTTGGCTACGGGTATCAAGCAGGCTTGGAAGGAGGCGGGTACCTGGGCAGAGGATGGGGAATCCGGTAGCTGGGAGGAGGCGGATCTGTGGGCAGGCTTAGATGTGCGACCGATCCAGGAAGAAACGGTGACGATCGGGGTGGAGGTGCTGGAATATTCCAACACCGCTGGGCAAGAGATTAACGAACCCGTGCCCATCCGGCTAACGGTGCGCTCAGGGGTCGTGGATCACCGCTACCTGCTGGTTGGGCTTGGGGGCACCCTGATCCTGTCCATTATTGCTGTGATGGGGGTCTCCGCATCGGGCACCCTGGCCTTGTCCAAAACCATTGGAGATAGTGATTTGATCGCCCGATCGGTGGTCGGGGGGGCGAATTCCCTGGTCAAGATGAAGGTGAATATCAAGTCCGATGAAACCACCCCCCGATCCCTGGATCTCCATCTCTCCCTGAAAAATTCTGCTGGGGAGGTAATCTACACCCATACCTATCCTGTGCAACTATCCTTTCAGCGGGAGAAAGGCAGGGTTAAGGGTGCTACGGGTTACGTGCAGGACTTTTTCCTGTTGGAACCTCGCACGTCCTATGGCTTTTATGTGGAGGTTTATCCGGATCAATCCGTAGATTCCACCAGTCTCTACCTCCGGGATGGCGTGAGCACCCTCCGCCCCGTCTCTGCAGTTCAAATTCAAGCCCTTTAGGAGCATTGCATGTATCAGATTCTGCTAGCTTTGGCTGCGGTAGGGGTGATGACTAGTTCCATCTTCGCCGCCTACACCCAGACCTCTGCCCTACAACTCCGCACCGAGCACCAGAGCCTTCACTGGCCCCGTCATGGTACCCGCATGTCAGGGCGGTACTCCGGGGGTCGGAGAGCCTGGGAGCCCCTCCCCATCCGCAATGGTTATCAAACTTTTCAGGGAGGGGGCCCGGGGTCGGGTAAATGATGGATGGGACTTCCAGAATCCCCCGATTGCATCGTCGGCAACGCCAACTTCTACTGCTGACGGCTGCCCTGTCCTCGGCATCGGGACTAGCAGTAGAATTGCTCCTGGGTACCCTGACCAGTTACCTGGTGGGTAATCAAGCTCTATCCTATGGGGTGGCTCTCGGAGGTTTCCTGGCAGCCATGGGTTTGGGTTCCTACCTGAGCCGATTCCTAGCCCCAGTCTCCGACCCCCTAGAGCAACAGCAACAACTACTGACCTATTTCTTCTGGGTAGAGTTGGCGATCGCTCCCCTTAGCGCCCTCCTCCCCCTAGGGCTGTTTGTCCTGTTTGTAGTCAATGGGCCTCTCTGGATTGGGCTATTTCTGGTAACGGTGATCCTGGGAACCCTAGTGGGCATGGAAGTTCCTATCCTTA
>JAYKHH010000420.1:0-11314 GCA_035285265.1 Leptolyngbyaceae cyanobacterium
AAAACCCCTGCTTCCCTCAGAGAGCAGAGCATTCGTCTAACCCTATCGTTACCTGTACAAGTGACTCTATACACCTCACTCTGTGCATTAACGTTGTGGACAGTTTACTTTTCCACCTATCCACCTGTGCATAATTCCCTCCATTCCGTGCGCCACGATACACTCCTAGTTGGTTGTCATTAAAGTATTGAGTCTCTGTCTCCCCCCTTGCAAAGGGGGGACTAAGGGGAATAACAAGTTACAAACCAACTAAAACAGGCTATATAGGTCTCTGTCTCCCCCCTTTGCAAGGGGGGACTAAGGGGGGTAATTCAGGGGACTAACAACACCCCTAAAGAGTGTGTTGGGAGATTTTGGCTATGTTTTGTCGTTGAATTACCCCACCCTAACCCTCCCCTTGCAAAGGGGAGGGAACAAGACTGCCATAATCAGATTTTTTCCAAGATTTATTTAAGGTCTTTAGTATTGCAAAATATTTATATACTTAGTGAAAATTATACTTATATCTCCACGTAAACTAGCCGTGCTGCTTGGCATCACAGGCTGTTTTGGCTTGCTTCCCCATAGGTTTGCGATCGCTTCTCAACCTACGATTCAACTCACAACCGAGCCAAGCATCGGCAAGGTTTTGCCCTTCAAAGCTGGATCGCACTATCCCCAAACGCCCGTAATGCTAACGCTACAGGCTTCAGATGGTGCGGGACAACCCTTAAAAAATGCTCGCATTGATCTCCAAGTTTTTACACCTCCACAAAATCCCTGGTTCCCAACAGACTTTCCCATTGTCGAAGGAACGCAGTTACTAGAACTCACCGCCCTTGCCCCTACGGGCAAGCTGCAATTTCAGCAGATGTTGCCGATCCGAGGGACTTACCAGGTACGGGCGCAGGTTTCTCCAGTTGGAGCGAATGCCTTTTCTCCTTTTCAGCAGACCCTCACCCTATCCGTTGCTGAACATCCAATCAAATATCGCAATTTTGCCATCCTCATGGTGCTGCTGCTCACCGCAGGGGTAGGAGGAGGCTGGATAATGGGCGGCAAACAATCAACCCTATCCGATGAAGTGGCTCCAGAACGGGTGCGACTGTTGTTAAGCGGAGCCATTGTAGTGGCGATCGCCGCCCTCTTGATCATTAATATCAGTGCAGAAGTGGCGGACTCCCATACCAATCACAGCCCTACTCCTCGGACTAAAACTAAAACTCCCGCGAGTGTGGAGTCTCAAGACATCAAGCTGACCTTTACAGGCGATGAATCAGCAACGGTCGGCAGACCTGCAACCCTAGCGGTACAAGCTCGTGATCTAAAAACAGGCAAACCTGTTACTGATCTGATTTTCAAAGTAAAAATCACCGAAGCAGAAGATGGCTGGGTGGCCTTTGCCTATACGGGAAGTCCCAATGCGTCGGGTCAATTGACCTGGAAACAGCAATTCTTTGATGGGGCACCTCACAAAATTGATGTAGAAGTATCTCCAAGCTCTACCTCCACCCATCAATTTCCACCTATGCGGATCTCACGGGAAATTGAAGTGGAAGGCGTTGCCCCACCGATGTTTACGCGATTAATTGTTTTAGGCTACTTTACGGGGGTATTACTCTTAGGCGTTGGGCTAGGGCTGGGCCTGAAACAAAAGCTAGTAGAACCTGGTTAATTGTTTACATTACAATCGAGATAGTTACCAAGGTTTATATTTCAAGCATGGTAATTAACCTAACTGTGCCGCAGTCCCCCCTCAAGGTGACCCTTCTATTGGAAACCCTCACATCAGGGCAAATTGCTGCCTCTATCTTTGAGTTTCCCCAGTGTCGAGTTGAGGCAGAAACTAGAGAAACTGCGATCGCCCAACTGCAATCCACATTTTTAGAACGACTCAGCCATATTGAAGCAATTTCTTGGGACGTGCCGTTTCAAGCTTTAGAACCCAACTGGAAGCAATTTGCAGGTGTCTTTAGAGATGATCCTGATTTCATAGCCATCATGGAGACCATTCGCGCAGAGCGAACTTCCAACGATGATTCTGAAGTCGATCCGTCCTACTACCTGTAGGTTACACCCATCCTAATACCACTTCGCAGTCCCGCCCTGGAATAAATTCCGGGCTAACAGCTAAAGTCCTCTTTTACGCGCAGCGTTCCCGCAGGGTAGAGGACTGGTCAAGATTTCAGTCCATTTTAATGGACTTGGGCTATGAGCCAGGAAATTAATTTCCTGGCGGTGATTGCCACTGATCAGGGATCTCACGCGATCGCCACCTCTGGCGACAAATACACATCTTGGATGGCGTGGAACAACTTCACCCCTTCTTCACACGGACGCTGGAAGGTTTTACGCCCAGAGATGAGTCCACAGCCTCCGGCGCGTTTGTTGATGACCGCCGTGCGAATAGCTTCTGCAAAATCATTTTTGCCCGAAGCCCCTCCCGAATTAATCAATCCGGCTCGACCTGCGTAACAGTTGAGGACTTGATAGCGGGTCAAATCAATAGGGTGATCGGTAGTTAGGTCGCTATACATCTTTGCATGAGTCTTGCCGTAGCTCTGACCACTGGCTTGAGCCACCGCTGCGTACCCCTGATTTAGTTCTGGCAACTTTTGTTTGATCAGATCGGCTTCAATCGTGACCCCTAAATGGTTTGCTTGTCCTGTCAAATCTGCTGCCAGGTGATAATCCTGAGCTTGGTTAAAGATGGGATTGCGAAGATAGCACCACAGCACGGTCGCCATCCCGTATTCATGGGCCAGGGCAAAGGCTTGACTGACTTCTTGAATCTGGCGGGTTGACTCAGGAGAACCAAAGTAAATTGTGGCCCCCACGGCTACAGCTCCTAAATTCCAGGCTTGCTCTACGGAGGCAAACATGATTTGGTCGTACTGGTTCGGGAAGGTTAGCAGCTCATTGTGATTTAACTTCACTAAGAAGGGAATTCTGTGAGCATACTTCCGGGACACACTGCCTAGAACCCCCACCGTCGTAGCCACCGCATTGCAACCTGCCGAGATCGCTAACTTGACAATATTTTCACTATCAAAGTACATCGGGTTCGGGGCAAAGGAAGCGCCTGCAGAATGCTCAATTCCCTGATCCACGGGCAAAATTGAGAGATAACCGGTGTTGGCTAATCGTCCGGTCGAGTAGAGTTGCTGGAGGCTCCGCAATACTTGGGGAGAGCGATCAGTTTGAGCAAAGATCCGGTCTACCCAATCAGGCCCAGGAAGATGCAGCATCTCTTTAGGCACTTTTGCTCGGTAGGTGAGCAGATCTTCTGCTTCTGGGCCTAACCAAGACTCAATGGATTGAGGCATAGATAGTGTAGCGGTCATTGCATTCACCCCCAAAATAATCCTTGGGACACTCTTTCAATCTGCCATATCCCTACCCATACCACCCGCTCCCTGAGTCATAGTTTTCAGCCCAGCCCCTCTCTACCCTTTTACCCTTCTGTCCTTCCTGCTCTCAATACCTATGTTTCAATGCCATTCAGCCCTAGTTACCCTAGCCACTACTGATTTCGATCGCCTCGTCGAGTTCTACAGCCAATTGCTCCAGCAATCCCCTCAACCCCATAGTCCCAACAGCTATGCTGAGTTTCAGCTTCCAGGATTGCGGCTCGGCCTCTTTAAGCCCAAAGGTACCAGTGAAGCTGAGTTTCAGCATCAGACTGCAACGGGGATGAGTTTGTGCTTGGAAGTAGGGGATTTAGAAGCAGCGATCGCGGGTCTCACCCAGCTAGGCTGTCCCCCACCCGACAATATCCTCACCGCTTCCCACGGTCGAGAAATCTATGCCTACGATCCAGCGGGGAATCGTCTAATTCTGCATCAATCGTGGTAGGCCCCTGGGCCGTCCTATTCAGGGTACAGGAGGTAGCAAAAATGTTTGCTACAGTCTCCTTGCTTTCCGCCAGGTTTCCTTAAAACCTAGTATTTTTTTCTTTGTGCGAAATCCAATGATATATGGAGATCTACGCAAGATCTGCACTTTTTATGGCAGATAATGGTACAGCACTTAACCAATCTTGGTAGGACTTACGGAATTTGGGATTTTTTAGGATTACCAACCTGAAATTATTCCCCATCCCGATTCTATTGGGTACGTCAGTCCTCCCTAGTGCAAAATCGTAGAGGTTCTGCATCCATGGTGGAGAGAAGGATATGGAGACCACTTTAATCAAGGTACTCCTAATTGAGGCTGATGAAGAGAACTATCTGCAAATAGGTAAGTTGCTAACAGAAGCCCGTAGAGCTAGATTTGAGCTGGTTTGGATTCAGACCTATCAAACTGCCCTCGCAGCAATGCAGGATCATCTCTATGACGTTTATTTGATTGATAGTGGGCTAGGGGATCGTGGGCTAGGTGAAAAAGATGGGCTAGAACTGATACGCCAAGGATGTCAGCAAGGATGTTCAGTTCCCATGATTTGCCTCGGTGCTCAAGAGGACTACCTATTAGAGGTGGAAGCTCTGCAAGCGGGTGCAGCCGATTACCTTCTGAAGGGAGAGTTAACAACTCCTTTACTGGAACGGGTTATCCAGTACGCGATCGCCCAGAAACGTATGGAAACAACCTTAAAACAATCCCAGGAAAGCCAGGTTCAGGAGTGTGCTGTTGCCTTAAGCCAGATCAATACACAATTAAGCGCTGAGATCGCCATCAGTGAAGCAGCACGAAAGGAACGCCAGCAGGCTCAAGAATCACTCGATCAGAAAACTACTGCCCTTGAGCATCAAACGATAGTTCTGCAATCCATCATTAACAGTATGGGGGATGGGGTGATGGTGGTAGGGCCAGACCTTTATTTCCTTAACCCAGCCGCTGAGCAAATTATTGGAGTGAGTCAAGGGCAAGGAAGCGAGGGGCATTGGTCTGAGGAATATGGCTTATTTTTGCCCGATAAAGTGACTCGCTATTCTCCTCAACAGCTACCTATGGCACGGGCAATGCAGGGTGAGGCTATGGACGGATTAGAGGTGTTTATGCGTCATCCCAGTGCCCCAGAAGGGGTATGGATGAGCATGACCGCCCGCCCTTTACAAGGAGAAATGAATCTCCAGGGCGGGGTAGTGGTGTTTCATGACATCACGAAACTCAAGCAAGCTGAAGAAGACATCCAAAAGGCTTTACTCCGTGAAAAAGAACTAAACGAACTGAAGTCTCGCTTTATCTCAATGGTGTCCCATGAGTTTCGGACTCCCTTGAGCACGATCTTGCTCTATGTTGAACTACTACAGCACTATGGACAGAATTGGGATGCGGCCAAGAAGGAGCAGCAATTTCAGCGGATCCAAGAAGCTATTAAAACGATGACCCGCCTATTAGAGGATGTATTAACCATCGGCAAGGCAGATGCGGAAAAGCTATCCTTAAATCCCGTCCCCCTCAATCTAGAAGAATTTTGCGGTGAATTAATCGCTGAGGCTCATCTAACGACCAAGGAGCAGGTTCAGATTGAGTTAATTCAGGAGAGCCAAAGTTCCATTGTTTACTTAGACCAAAAACTGGTCAATCAAATTCTGACGAATTTGATCTCAAATGCCATCAAATATTCCCCAAATGGCGGAAAAATTACTTTGACGTTGAGTTGTCAGTCTGAAACCATCCAGTTCCAAGTTCAAGATCAAGGAATTGGAATTCCTGCAAAAGATCAGCAGCATCTGTTTGAAGCTTTCTATCGAGCCACCAATGTCGGGACTATTTCAGGAACTGGACTAGGACTGGCGATCGTGAAAAAGTGTGTGGATCTGCACAACGGCACGATCACGGTGAATAGTGAAGAAGGCAAAGGGACTCTCTTTACCGTTGTTCTACCCTTACGCAAAGACAACTGTTCGATTGCCGTACACTAGGACTCGATTTTGCAGGTGCAAACGCACTGCCCTCGCTAGCACGACTCTTTCTAGATCCTTACCCTTGCGAATCAGATCCGCCACATCATCGCGGTGACTGATCCGGGCTACATCCTGTTCAATAATCGGGCCTGCATCTAGGTCGGCGGTCACGTAATGGGCCGTCGCGCCAATCACTTTCACGCCTCGCTCATAGGCGCGGTGATAGGGGTGAGCACCTGCAAAGGCAGGCAAAAAGGAATGGTGGATATTAATTACTTGGGGGAATTTTTCTACAAATTCAGGGCTAAGAATTTGCATATATTTGGCAAGCACTACCAAATCAATCTGGTGTTGCCGCAAAAGCGCTAATTGGTGGGCTTCCTGAGTAGCTTTATTGTCTTTGGTAATCGGGATGTGGTGATATTCAATGCCAAATTGATCGGCGATCGCCTTTAGTTCTAAATGATTACTGATAATCAGGGCGATCTCAGCCGCAAATTCCTTCGCTTGTTGTCGCAACAACAGATCAAATAAACAATGATCTTGACGACTGACCCAAATCGCTAAACGGGGAATGGTGTCTGAAAAATGCAGTTGCCAGTTAGCTTGTAACGGTTGGGCGATCGCATTAAAGGCAGGGCCAATCAAATCGCGGGGCAAATAAAATCCATCCAGTTGCCATTCAATCCGAGCTAGGAATAAACCAGCAGCAAAATCCGTATGCTGATCGGCATGGATGATATTGCCCCCATTGGCATAGATAAAGTTGGCAATTTTTGCTACCAGTCCCCGTTGATCAGGACAGGAGATTAACAGGGTTGCCGTTGGACTGGTCATCTCATTCCCCTAGACATTAACTATGAACCTTCCCATCTGGCATCGTAGTCCAGCTTAGGATTGCTTGCGTCAGATCGGAATCAGTCAAGTCTGCTTTATACAGTTTTGTCCACCTTAAATGGGCTTTAATCAACTTTGCCTGACGTAGGTTCGCGCCATTTAAGTTTGACCAACTAAGATTGGCTTCCGTGAAGTTGGCTTGCTGTAAGTCTGCATCCACTAGTATGACATCATGCAACTGGGCACTCAGAAAATCAGCACCGACAAGGTGGGCATTCGTTAGGCTAATATTTTTTAAGATTGCATGAGCCAGAATTGCTTGATTTAAATGGGCACCGACCAAGTTGCAATCGATTAACTCAGCCCCTAACAAATTTGCTGCGGTCAAATCAGCATTCATCAGATTGGCATTATTTAAGGTGGCATTACCGAGGATGGTATGACTCAAATGAGCGCCAATCAAGGTGGAATCAATAATTCTGGCTCCTGATAAATTGGCTCCTGATAAATTGGCTTTGATCAGGTTGACATGGCTCATCTCAGCATTGGTCAGCACTGCTCCCCGCAGATCAATACCCGCAAAATTCCTTTCTCCTTTGGCATAATGCTTTAGAAAATCAGTTTCGTTCATAGAGCCACAATCACCAGGGGATCACTTGTGTCAGCACGTCACGGATTGCCTGTCGCTGTTCCTCGTCATAGCCCCAACGGGTTAAGAAGGCAGCGTAATCCCCCGTTCCTGTGACCGCACTCTCTCGTAATTGTTGGCCCCGATCTTGAACTTCTGGTAATTGCACTAATTGGATCAAATTTGCAGTTCGCAACCTGACTTGATCTGAGCTAGCTGCCATTGCTGCATCTTGGTTGCGGCGATGGTGCATAGCCATTGCGGTGGACATGGCTAGATTTTTGACTAATAGTTCTGCTACAACTGTTGGGGCTGTTCGCAGGGCTTGAACCACAGCCATAGAGGGCTGATCGGCCAGCGGACGGGTATCGGTGAGGTAGGTAACAAAAAATCCCCGTGCGCCATTTTCCGTGTGAACTAGGGCGGCGATCGCTGCTTCCACTTCTACCTCTGACAGATCGTTATGCTCCATCCGAGCCAAAAGGGATTGGGTGAGGGCGATCGCCTCTTCAAAAGTTACAGGATTGGGGGTCACCGTGTTTGGAACTATAAACTTTCTATCCATAAAATAGGCGATATTATCTGTTTATATGCAAAAAAAGGGCATACCTGTAAGCATGATGCGACAGGGGATCGCCCTAGGACGTTAATATCTAGCTTAGAGCGTGAGATGGGTACTATGAAGTACTGCACTGATCAATCCTGCATTCAAACCACCCATTGAGAGGGTGTTTGAAAAGGGAAGCGTGAGGTCGCAGAATGCATCGCAATCTGTTCCACAATGATGGCAAAGGTAGATTTTGTCGTTGAAAGCGGGAGTGATCTCAAGCATAAATCCTCATCCAAGGGGACTTTTCAAACACCCTCTGACAGTAGTTTATGGCAATTATCTCGTCCAAATCGCAACCACCGGAATCTGATAACCCAAAGCAGGGTGATTTACTTGCTTTGGAAACTGCGGCAACTGAACCAACGACGAACTCGCGTCAGCGCTCCAAAAAGGCGATCACACCGTCACCCAAGACTGAGGAATCTTTACTAGAGCCAGAAGCCGAGGCTGATGAACGCGGTAAGCAGGAGGAACGTTTACGACCCCAGCGCTTAGCAGATTATGTGGGTCAGAAACAGTTAAAGGACGTTTTAGAGATTGCCATTAAAGCCGCTCAAGCTCGTAAGGAATCCTTGGATCACCTGTTGCTGTATGGCCCCCCTGGTTTGGGTAAAACCACCATGTCGCTGATCTTAGCGGCAGAAATGGGGGTGCAGTGCAAGATTACTTCTGCCCCTGCCCTAGAGCGTCCACGGGATATTGTGGGCCTGTTGATGAACTTGCAGCCTGGAGATATTTTATTTATTGACGAAATCCATCGGTTGCCACGGGTGACGGAAGAAATCCTCTATCCAGCCATGGAGGACTTTCGCCTGGATATCATGATTGGCAAAGGTCAAGGGGCACGCACGCGATCGCTGCCTTTACCCTCTTTTACCCTGGTAGGAGCTACCACACGGGTGGGAGCGCTCACATCACCGTTGCGCGATCGCTTTGGTCAAATTCAACGCCTCCAGTTCTATGAGTTAGATGAACTCACGGAAATTGTGCTGCGAACGGCGCAGATTCTTCAGACTCCCATTACAACGGAGGGAGCCACAGAAATTGCCCGTCGTGCTAGGGGTACTCCCCGGATTGCCAATCGTCTGCTGAAGCGAGTGCGGGATTATGTGCAGGTAAAAACCTTGGGAGAAGTGACGGGGGCGATCGCGGGAGAAGCCCTAGAACTCTTTAACGTAGACCCCTGCGGTCTAGATTGGACAGATCGCCGTCTGTTGAGCTTTATGATTGAGCATTTCAATGGTGGCCCCGTAGGTTTAGATACGATGGCAGCCTCCACAGGGGAAGATGCCCAAACCATTGAGGAGGTTTATGAACCCTACCTGCTGCAAATCGGCTACTTGATCCGTACCCCCAGAGGTCGTATTGCCACCGCCGCCGCCTGGAAGCATTTGGGTTACACTCCCCCAGATCAACAGTTGTCGTTTTTAGGCTAACTTGGGCTAGACAGAAGCATCTCTAAGCAATTCCCAGTGAGCAGTCACAGAATTGAGCCATTTGGCTAGTGGTCTGTCAACCTTCAAGTTATAAGCTGTTATGCATCTAAACTGCACGTTTTGACCGCCGAAGCCCTTGCTGTAACGGAATCGGCTCAGAAATTTAAATGCATAACAGCTTAAGTGGGTAGATTTTACAAGCATTTACCATCAGTACTTTCAAAAGTCATCTACACACAAAATCAAAACTGACAGACCACTAGTTTTTGTTATCTTCGGAAGACCCAGCTCTGAACCTGGGTCAGCAGGTAACTCTGCGATCAGGCTTCGCCTATGTCCGTATCGTTGCGGTTTCTAACCGCCCGAAGTCTGAACCCAGATTTTATCCGAAAAAATGAAATCACTTAGCCGAAACTGTACTAGGGTACCGTGATAATCTGATATCTGAGAGAAAATTTCCGAGTGATGTATTGGCAATGAGCAAGAAATCACCTGCTCACAGGGGTAGAATACAGGCTCAAGGAGGTGGAGTAGAAAAGTCATGCTCCTGGGCAGAAGTCAAGCCACTTAAAAAAAGCCAAGCCGATCAGTTAGTAGATAAACTAAGCTGTTAAGCATCTAAATTGCATGTCAAGACCCGTGAAGTCCTTGTGGAAAGGCTTTTGGAGAGATCGCACTCAAGCAGTTTGAATGCCGATCAGCTTAGAACAAAGTCTTACTATTCCGCAGTCGCAAGCGAGAAAGGAGGCGTTTCAACAGGCGAGGAACTATATTGAGCGTGCTGAGAAAGCGGGTGGTGTCAGTGCGCCAGTGAGTAAAACTTTTCCTAATCTCTTGAAAGATGGCTCAAACGTCCGTGTTGATATAGAAGTGATTACAGGACAAGCCTTTGTTCCTGACTCTACTGAATAGCTATGGTAACTCCCACAGAAATTTATGAACTATGGCTTAGTGAAGATGGAAGTTATGATTTCTTGCCATCCACAAATAATAGTGCCCGTAACTTGTTAGATCAGGATGCTAAGCTAATTACAAAGATCGAGGCGGACTCTTGGGAATCTGCCCGACAAAAACAATATGCTCTTTTAGGATGGGGAAACTACCTTCCTGCTCCTGACCCTGTAGATTTTGATCAGGTATTCATAACCGATCCTCAAGGTCGAGAAACAACATTTGACATTCATGGGCTTTTTGGTAGAGAGGAGGTTTTTCAATTAACAAAAATTACCTGGAACAAATTAAATTTGCTTAGGAAGGAAAATATAGTTGTTCCAGAATCCTCCCAAAAGTCCAAATTCTACTCGTTTTCTCAACTTTTGCAATTACAGGCTTACGTACTGATTCACCATGACAAAAGTGCTGTTATCAGAACTCATCTTCTGAAAAAGGTTTTGAGATTTTATTCTGATAATTATCGTGATGTGAGAAGGCATGAAAGCTTTCCCTATTCTATTGGTTCAGTAGTTAAGTCAATTGAACCTGATTTGTCAAACAGAGATGATTTGTTTGAAGAAATAAGAAGGCGACTAGATTTCAAGGGCCAGGATAGGTATATGGTTCATATTTATCCAAGTCTATTAAACGTTATTTCTGCTTTGCACGAAAATGTTCAGTCAGTATATGGTGTGGAATTTAATGATTTTAGACAAATGTTAGTGGCTTAAATACAAGGGCTTTTGAAATAGCAAGAACTTATTTTTGTTGTATTTACAAACTTTCTTGCCAACTAGATTAGTCAGTTCTTGAGGTATTGCTCATAATTCCTCCTTTTTGGGCTAAACCTTACTGAGCCAAGGATTTTAAGATTTTGAGCACGTCATACAGTTCATTTTTGTGACGACGTAATACAAACTCATCAGACAAGGCATATTTGGGAATTTCTCCCTGAACCAATTTGGCAAAGAGGAAATGTCCCCCATTAGTCAGCATCCCAAATATCGGTTTACTTGGATCAGGACTGCCCAACATATAGGCT
>JAYKHH010000421.1:0-3678 GCA_035285265.1 Leptolyngbyaceae cyanobacterium
ACACCTTAACGATAATGTCCAATTCAATGATGATGCCTAATCATCATGATGATGCCCAATGGCTCGTGTCTAGTAAGCCGAACTAGAGCAGATCCTCCCCAATTCTAGGGGTAAGCAGCCCGTAAGTAACAACTTGTAAGCATTAAAAAACGGGTTAGTCCCGGTTGACTAACCCGCAAGCTTGGGAACGCGCAGAAATAATCCTATTGCACCACCAATTTCACATTGGCATTCTGCAGACCAGGACGCTTCACTTCAGCCAAGGTTCTGTTGACTGCATACTTCTGGTTGATCGAGTTGATCAACTCAGTTTGGTTGTGCTTCTTGGCAACTCCCCAAAGGTCAGCAATGAGGTCGAAGGAACCATCGCTGTTGCGAGACCAACCGAGATCGTATTCGCCTTCCAAAACAGCAACGATATCGGAGCGAACTCGCTGACCGTTGTAACCACGAACATCAGCTTCAGTCCGAACACTGATACCCAAGTCACGGAGAGAAGTTTTCAGAATTTCAGCATCGGTAATTTTGGTACGTAGGGTGCTAAAGTGAGACATTGGAAGTTCCTCCTGTAGGTGTTTGAGACAAACGACAACGTTTAAGTGTTATTGGATCAAACCGCGTCAATTACACGGTACTTCGTCAAACTGCTAGCAAATAATTGCTAGCCTTTCCTCCTGTTGGGAGCAGGAGAAAGCTTTTAGAACTCCAGTCGCTGATACTCAGCAACGGAAGCCGCAGCAGGTCGCGCGCGCTGCCTCGCCCAATCCCTGAGGGCGGTTACCTGCTCATTCATAGTCCTAGACAAGGGCAGTGTGGCTTTAATGGCTGCAATAATGTCTAGTTGCGTAAATTCACGTCCCTGTTGGGCAAAGGCTTCATACATAGCAGCTACCAATGCTTGTTCAATCTCTGCTCCTGAGAAGCCATCACATACCTTTGCCAACTGGTCAAGGTCAAAGCGATCAATATCCGAGCGACGCTTCAATAAATGAATTCTAAAAATTTCCCTGCGCTCTTCTGCTGTAGGTAGGTCTACAAAGAAAATCTCGTCAAAGCGTCCCTTGCGGAGAAACTCACTGGGCAGACGTTCTACACGATTGGCCGTTGCCATGACGAAGACGGGGGAAGTCTTCTCTTGCATCCAGGTCAGAAAAGAACCAAAGATGCGGCTAGAAGTGCCTCCGTCCGAATCCGCAGAACCTGCACTCCCTGCAAACGCCTTGTCAATTTCATCAATAAATAGGATTGCCGGTGAAATCGACTCGGCAGTTTTTAAGGCACTGCGTAGGTTGGCTTCCGATCGACCCACCATAGAGCCATCGTAGACTCGACCCATATCCAAGCGCAGTAGGGGGAGTCCCCACAAACGAGAGGTTGTCTTCGCGATTAGAGATTTGCCGCAGCCCGGTACCCCTAGGATTAACATCCCCTTGGGTTGGGGGAGACCGTACTCTCTAGCCCTTTCAGTAAAGGCATCGGAACGCTGCTTGAGCCATCGCTTCAGTTCCTCTAAGCCTCCAATCGCTTCAATGGTTTCATCTTCCTCGATATACTCCAGGATGCCATTGCGACGAATCAGTTGCTTCTTCTCAGACAGAACAATATCTACTTCTGCTTCGGTGAGCCGACCGGTAGTAACCTGAGCTTTACGATAAACTTTTTCAGCTTCATCTCGCGTCAGACCTAGGGCTGCTTTTAGCAATTTCTCCCGCATCTCTGTGGTCACACGACGGCCCCGTGTCTGCTCTAACTGTTGGGATAGAACCTGATTCAGTTCACTGATGTTAGGCAAAGGATAGTCGAGAACGACCACTTCCTTCTCTAACTCAATAGGAACCTGTTGAACGGGAGACATCAGGATAATAGTCTTCTGGGTTCCCTTAAAGCTGGCGATCGCATCCCGCAACCACCGAGTCACCGCCGGAGAATCTCGGAACGGATGGAGATCCTTGAAAATAAAGATGCTAGACTCTCGTTGCCGAATTGCCCACTCAATCGCTGCTTCCGGTGAGACGGTATTATGCTGAGTAATGCTGCGGGGTTGACCATACTCAACAATGCCGTGGGTGACAGTCCAGAGGTACACCTTCTGTTGAGGCTTGGCTTGAGCGATCATCGCGATGGCATTCTCAGCTCTTTCCTCCTCGGAAGTGACGAGATAGATCAGCGGGTATTGAGCTTGAATTAAAATGCTGAGCTCTTCTTGCATAACCATTGACCCATTCGAGACGGCACAGACATTGCTAGAGCATAGTGAGATAGGTCTGAATCCTGAAACTATTTCAGGCAATTACCTAGCAAGGAACTAACTCCTCTCCTGGTTGGTCAGTACTAGAACCGACCTTGTGTCCCTGCTTAACAGTCAGATTTTCTTCGGTATCCTTGAGCAGATTAGAGGGTGCTTCTAGGGCAACCATCTCCCCATCTCGTAACACCACTGAGCTAGTACATGCTGGGCACTGATACACTTGATGGGTATGCCCATGAGCAGCCTCTACTACATCTTCAATTCCTGGATGCTCCAAGTAGAAACTCATGGCTCGCTCTACTAGTGAAGACATCGGTTCAGCATCAACAGCTGATTGAATCTTGAGCCGACGATGGAGGTCTGGCGAAAGATATAGAGTGACTTTTTGCTTATCCTGCATATAACTCTCAGTCGTTTACCCGGATGTCTTCTCTACAAGTTAACGATTCATCCCTAGGCTGTCAAGACAGCAAGCCAGCATGACAGCATAATCGTTACATTTGTTTACAAAACCAGGCTCGACTACAGCCATTGGGTAGGGGCACCCCTGGTGGGTGCCCTGCCTCTATCGGGCACCCACCAGAGGTGCCCCTACCCTGAAATTCACATTCCATAGGGTCGAGGATAGGGTTGAAGGAGGCGCTTGGCTTGATAAACCTGAAATACTTGTGTGACGACACCTCCCCGACGGATCGGCACTTCACCAATTGGCTGAATACTGTCAAAGTAGGTTCCGTATCTAGCTACCGCTGGCAGGTCTCCAGCAAAGTATTCAGACGTAATGTACAAAGCATCTTGACCGAGCCATTGATCCGGACGAGACCAAAAGGCAAAACCTCGGAGATCCTGATCAAAGCAAGTCACTGGAGTCTTGCTCAGGGGGGCGAGGGCCATGCCAATCTGCCCGCCTAACAAATAGGTGTTTGTGAAAACAAAGCTTGATTCTTGGAGGGCAGCCTGTAAGACAGGAGACTCAGAAAACCCCTGTCGTAGTTGTCGAATATCCACAATCTCAGTAGAGGTGTCATCCTTAGCTGGCCAAAATCCTCCACCCAGCGAGTACTGACCAGGCTTTTGCAAAATGCCCCCGGTGACGTGGAGCAACCCAACAAGAAGTAGGCACACCACCACAATCCCTGAACCTGTCAGCCAGCGAGTAACTGCACGGGATGAGTTGTGATTGGCTCGTTTTTGCGAGGTCTGCTGCCAGAGGGAGGCTTGATATCCCAAAAGAAGGGTGAGACCCCAAAATCCTGGCATGGGCCAACTTGGCAAAATCTGAATATATCCCCCCATCCAAGTAAAATAAAGGACTAACGGTAGAGAGACCCAGAGAATCAGAAGTTGTTTTTGTCTCAGAATCTCCCTGTCTTTACTATGAATAGAGAGCTTTGGAGAAAATGATTGCATTATTTGGGCGATCGCAGCCT
>JAYKHH010000422.1:0-3132 GCA_035285265.1 Leptolyngbyaceae cyanobacterium
AAATTTCACGGCATTGGTGAGCAAGTTAATCAACACCTGGCGAATCCGCCGTTCATCTACCCATAGAGGGGGTAGGTTGGGAGAGATCTGGGTTTCGAGTTGAATGCGTTTTTTAAATGCCTGTTGCTTAATAAAGGCCAGACTAGAAGAACACAGGGGCATCAGGGAAACAGAGCTGTACTCTAGCTCGATCTGACCCGATTCAATCTTGGCCACATCCAGGATGTCATTAATCAGCGCTAGCAGGTGAGACGCACTGCCTTCAATAGTTCCTAAGGCTTTAATCTGGGGCTGGGTAACGCTGCCAAACACTTCCTCTTGCAAACCCTCGGTCATGCCCAGGATGGCGTTTAGGGGGGTTCGCAGTTCATGGCTCATGTTCGCCAAGAATTCGTCTTTGAGACGGGTGGCACGGGCGAGTTCCTGGTTGCGTTCTGTTAGTTGCTGCTGGGCCTGTTGTCGCTCGGTAAGTTCTTGCTGCAATTGCTCAAAGAGGTTGGCTTGGTGAATGGCGATCGCTAATTGGTTAGCAATTTGTTGCAGGAGTTGGACTTCCGACTCTTGCCAACTCCGTTGTTCTCGACAGGCGTGGACGACCACAATCCCCCAAAGTTTATTGGTTTCCCAGGGGGCAACCCAGCGATGGGTTTCGTAGTCTTCCACATCTTGCAGAATAGGGGCAACCATCTTGGATTGGATTTGCCCCTCCTTGGAATAGTCCACTAAGCAATCCGTCCAGATATCATTCATGACATCGGCAACGATCCGGGGCTGACCTTGCCAGTACATATCGAGAATGTCTTGAGACCAAATCTCATCCTCCCAATGCAAATTCTTCAGGGTAGGCAATCCGCTAGAGACGGATTCTTCTACAATTTGGCTGTGGCCATCTGGAAACAGCCGAAATACGATGACGCGATCGCCCTGCAGGACATCTTTGACCTGCTGAGTTACGGTGCTCAGAATCTCATTGAGATCGAGGGATTCGCGAATGTGTTGAATGATCGTGCCTAGGGTTTGTTGTTGTCGTAATTGTTGGGCAATTCTCGCCTCGGCTTGCTTCCGTACTTGCAATTCTGATTGGATCTGTTCATAAAGCGTGGCTTGCTGAATGGCGATCGCCAATTGGTTGGCGAGTTGGTGACCCAGAGCAATCTCGGACGGATGCCAGTGGTGAGAATTTGTGCAATGGTGAATACACAGTAAGCCCCACAAGTCATCCCCACATAGCAACGGCAGCACCAGGCTGGCCCGTACCTGAAACTGAGCCAGAACTGCTGTATGGCAAACTTCTAAGCCATGGTTATCAATGTCAGCAATAGCAGAGTAGCGTCCTTGGGCATAGAGGGGGGCGTAGTTTTCACCGAAGCAGTGGTCATGGATGCGGATTGCCAGCACTGAGGGAATCCCATGGACGACCGATTCTGCAACAAACTCACCGTCGTCATAACCCGATTCGGGATAGAACTTAAACACGCCCACCCGATCTGCCTGAAACACTTGATAAATTTCCTGACAAGCAGTGTCGAAAATGGTCTGTAGATCGAGGGATTGACGAATCCGTTGGGTGATTTCTCGCAGCAAAATTTCTCGTTCTGCCTGCTGGCGAATGATTTGCTCGGCTTGTTTGCGAGCGCGAATGTCCCTGAAAATCCCTTGGGCAATCGGCTTTCCGTTTAACTCAATCCGACTGCCTGTGATGTCTACTGGAATCTGGATACCATCTTTCCGCACCACCAGCGTTTCAAATACGGATCCCTGATCGTGTAAAACGATATTGCTGAAATGGTTGTAGGTGGCTTCCAGAACTTCGGGGGGATGGATCTGAGAAATATGCAGGTGGGTCAATTCCTCTCGGCTATAGCCTAAGAGTTCTTCAGCCTTGCGATTGCATTCAATCAGATTCCCTTTGCTATCTGCCAGAAGAATAGCGTCACTGGCATAATCCATCAGAGCCCGATAACGGGCTTCTCGCTCTTGTAAAAGTCGCTCAGTAGCTTTGCGCTCGGTGATATTCCGAAAGATGGCGCGGGTTGTGACCGGGCGATCGTTCTCTAGACGACAGTTCAGGCTCCCCTCTACCAGGATTTCCCGCCGATCTTTAGTGAGAAAGGTCAATTCCATGCGATCCAGGGTGCAAATGGTTCCCCCTTGCATTTGGGTGAGCAAAATTTGGCAATGCTCATGATACGCCGGATGCATGACATCAAAAATTGTCAGTTGTGCAACTTCGGCCTCTGAGTAACCCAGGGTTTCGCGCCATGCCCGGTTAACATACTCAAACCGCCCATCTCCTAGGCGAACACTTTGGATCAGATCATTGGCATTGTCGAAGAAATCCTCTAACTGAGCTTCGCGCTCCCGTAATTGTGCAGTGCGCTCTTGCACCCTTTGTTCCTGCTGTAAGCTCTCGTAGGTCAGCAACCCGACCAAACGATCCTGCTCATCCAGAATCGGCAAATGGCGGATGTGATGCTGTTGAAGGAGACGAACGACCTCAAAAAAGTCAGTCAGTGCCGACTCGCGCAATGTGATCACGGAACTAGTCATTACCTCCCGAATGGGCAGTTCTTCAAAGGAAGGCTGCTGGGCACTGAGCCGTACCACATCTCGCTCCGTTAAAATCCCCAATAATTTGTTATTTTCTACAACAATGACGCAACTTGAGCGCTCTTCAACCTGTAGGCCCTCCATCTGACTATCGACTGTGCTTGAAGCCGGATAGAGGGTACGTACACCACTCATCTGGGCGATCGCATCCATCACCGTTGTATCAGGAGTAACAACCAGTGGACTGCGAATCACTGCTGCAGTTAGTTCAGCTTGCGTGAGAAGAGTTGCGCGGATAACCATAGAACAGGAGTTTAGTCTGGAAAACTATTTTTAGAATGCCTGAAAAATGTCCTGGCTACTGATAAGCAACACAAACCTTTAAACCTTTGATTGTCCAGGACATCTTAAGGTCTGGTGTCCCTGCTACCTATGCTTAATGTAATCCTAGTGATCCTAGGGTCTGTTGAGTTGAGTTAGATCTTATACTTTGCTTGAGCAAGGTTAAAGTTTAAGAAAAAGCCTTCTAGTTCGTGCAACTCAACATAAATGTGACGGCGATATGATATTTGAAATGTAATC
>JAYKHH010000423.1:0-10479 GCA_035285265.1 Leptolyngbyaceae cyanobacterium
TTGGAGCCATGTGATTGGAACTAAGAGGATTGGAGGTATCAAGACAGTAAGGCGATGGGCAGAAATAAGGTGCTAAAAGCTTTTCGACGGTGGGTACGGGAGCAGTTGACGTAAAATTGGGCAGCAAGGATTTGGGTGATTCTGACTAGGGGGCGATCGCAATCCCGTTAATTTTCCTTGTAAGGGTTTAGCAATGCGTATTGAACAGACAGTCGTTGAAAAGTTAAGCGTGCTTTCTCTGGACAAGCAGCAGGAAGTTCTCAATTCCATTGAGTTGCTTGAAATCAAGATGAAACGCCAAGCACAAAATTCTGACCAAGCACCAAAATCCTCAGGGCATGGCAGTGCCATACCCTACCCAAAAACTCCAGGTTTTGAAGGGCAACCACGAAGGCTGACTCCTACTCACCCTGCTCTACGGTTTTAGCTGCTTTTTGTAAGCGAGCCTCCGCTTCCTCCATCACCACAGACATTTGCTCTACCATTTCCCCTGGAAAACCTTCTAAAACCTTGGTAGAAAGGGAGATCCGGCCTTTGCCTTCATCCAGGTCAATGATGACAGCTTTGATGGGCTGACCAAGCTGAAACAAGGTACCGATATCCGAAATATAGCTTTTGCTGATTTGGTTGATGTGAAGTAAACCCGTCGTGCCATTAAATTCTATAAAGGCACCAAAGGGCTTTAAGTTCACAATTTTGCCCTCGATTAGTTGTCCCCGCTCTAGTTGGCTCATACTGGCTGCACGGCTAGCCAAACGTTGGGACAGCACGAGTTTCCCGCGTTGGGAATCGACTTCTAAAAAGCTAGCGGTGAGAACTTGACCCTTCAGCGCTTCTAGGTTGTCTCGTTCACTGAGGTGCGATCGCGGAATAAACCCGCGTACTCCCTGCACATCCACCGTAACTCCACCTTTATTTAAGCCCGTCACCCGTACAGTCACCGACTGACCACTAGCGTGAACTTCGCTCAGACGTTCCCAAACCTCTTGGATTTCCAGGCGTTTCCGAGACAAGGTAACTTGTCCATCGGCATCCTGATCTCGAATAATCAAAAATTCCTGTTCTTCTTGGAGGGGAAAAATCTCTGCCAAGGTCGGAGATGCATACCTTAGAGACGCTTCCTCAATAGGCAGAAATGCCAGGGACTTACCGCCAACATCAATATATGCACCATTACTCTCATAGCTATGAGCTTTGCCCCGCACAACCTGACCAGATTGGAACTGATAATCGTGCTGTTCGAGTGCTTTTGCAAAATCCTCACTCGAAAAAGAAGGCTGGGCTGCTTGAGAATGGGACGATTGGGAACTCATAACCATTGAAGACAAATGAAGAGTAAGTAAGTAAACTAGTAACACCCATCCTACCGAAATGGTGAGCGCCCCATCTCTGGAATACGTCACTGCAAATCTAGGTTGATTGGAACAAGCCAGGAACAGGGCGATCGCTCAAGGATCAAAAAAATCATCAGAGCTTCCCTAGCATGGTGGATTTCCTAACTCTAGTCAATTATCAGCAGTTTGCGTTTTATGCAACGCCTGATTCAGTTTGTCTTCATCAAATGTTAAGATGATATCTGGCAGGAATCTGCTATTATAGGATTCCGTCACCTTGGAGAGGTGGCTGAGTGGTCGAAAGCGGCAGATTGCTAATCTGTTGTATGGCAGGTAACTCCATACCGAGGGTTCGAATCCCTCCCTCTCCGTCACTTGTTTTCGCTAGACCAACAAAAAACCAGGGCGATTAGCCCTGGTTTTTTGTTGGTCTAGCGAAAAGTTAAAGGGGAACGTATAAGTTCCCCATGCAGAAGCTCCTGATCTCTACAAGTGTGATACTGGATTGTATACAGAGCCGAACGCCCCATGACCCAGTCCACCCCAGAAACCACAAGTAATCAGAGTCAACCAACCTTGCGTGATTTGGCTGACAAGCTAGACAAGCTAACCACAGAGCAAGAAAGGTTTAATGACCGCTTCAGCAACTACCAGCAAGCCACCCAGTGGGTTGTGCAGTTAGCCTTCACCCTGATCGCCTCTGCCACCCTCACCGTTATCATCACCGCCATTGTTAAGCGCTAAAATTAAATCGTTAATCGGGGAAATTCAGGTCAGCAAAAAACAGGGCAATGCCCTGTTTTTTTGTTTCTGTGAGAAGCTTTAAAGCCAATACTCAGTGAACCTCTCTATGAAGTGGCCCACCTGGTTTCCTTACCCAAGTTCATGGTTGAAGGCACTTATTTTGGGATTTTTCCTGCAAAGCGTAGGATATTTCTTAGAAGCAACGGGTAACCTAAGTCTTGACTTCCTCCAGTTAATAGCGAGATCGCCCAGTCCACAGCTCATCATCTTCCTACTCATGGTGAAACACAGCCCTAATTGAATGAGCCTTTGGGAAGGATTGTACGGATAGACAGTTTCCTTTGTCTCAACCTGTTGTGTAATCGGGTTTTTATGCCTTCCTTGGGGAGCGTTTGCCAATCAATCCGTCACGAGCTTGAATAGAGCAGAAATAGAGACGACCATTGGCTTTATCTAGCTGGTGTTTGCTGCCTACCTATACCAGGTTGAATACTCGGTTCAACATCTGAGGAGTTATTGGAGCGGGAGCGCGATACTGATTGTATACAAAAGGTGAACCGAGCATGACTGACTCAACCAGACTAGACCGCATCGAAACTCTTTTAGAGCAAATGGCAGAGCGGCAAGCAGAACGGGAAGAAGCCCATGAACGATTTAAGACATGGGCAGAGGCAGAGGTATCCCAAATCCTAGCGGTTCAACGGGATCTTCAGGAAAGTGACCTACGGCGGCGGGATGAACTAGATCGTCTCACCCAGATTGCGGATCGCCTCGTAGGTTACAGCATCTCAGCAGAGAGCGATCGTCTCACCTTGGAGGAAAGAATGCTGAACCTGGAACGACGGATGAGACGACTCGAAGGCCCGATGGATAATTAGATCCCCACAACAAAGAGAGCGATCATTATGAACGGAGAAGCCCAGTGCGGTTTTTAGAGGCTGAAACGAAATTAAAGTGAGATCGGGGCATTGTATCTTGGGGCAATACTGGGATTTTGGAAAAAAGTTAAAAATCAGATAGCCAAAATAATCAAGATAAAGATTTAGATTCCTAGATTAGCCTTAGCTGGATACAATAAACCCAAGTCATTTATGCAAATTCTGTCTTTCGGTGGAAGCATCTGACTCAAGTCATAACTTAAACAGACAGCGCAGGAACCCCCTACCCTATGTCTCAAACTGCTGTAGAGAGCCAAGAACTCCATAAAGCTGACCCTGACTTTGATGTTGAACTGCGGAAGGTATTTAAAGTCTTCAACGGTGAAGCTGCAGTTCGCGGTGTTGACTTCAATATTGGCCGAGGAGAGTTTTTCAGCATTTTGGGGCCTTCTGGCTGTGGGAAAACTACAACCCTGCGCTTAATTGCTGGATTTGAAACGCCCACGGCAGGAGAAGTGCTGATTCGAGGTCAGTCCGTGACCCATGTGCCTCCTTACCGTCGCCCAGTTAATACCGTTTTTCAAAGTTACGCCCTATTCAGCCATTTGACGGTTTGGGACAACGTTGCCTTTGGGCTACGCATCAAAAATCGTGGCAAGGCGGAAGTTCAAGATCGGGTAAAAGAAGCCTTGAAACTGGTAAAGATGGATAGCTTTGCCCAACGGTTTCCTGCCCAACTATCCGGTGGACAGCAACAACGAGTAGCCTTAGCCCGTGCCTTGGTCAATCGGCCAGCGGTGGTCTTGCTGGATGAACCGCTAGGAGCCTTGGACTTGAAATTACGCAAAGAAATGCAAGT
The DNA here is from genome assembly GCA_035285265.1 of Leptolyngbyaceae cyanobacterium. Classification (GTDB taxonomy): domain Bacteria; phylum Cyanobacteriota; class Cyanobacteriia; order JARCMD01; family JARCMD01; genus JAYKHH01. The sequence goes on from JAYKHH010000423.1 coordinate 3,816, forward strand.
TGAGTTATCCAACCTGCATCAGCAGTTAGGGCTGACTTTTATTATGGTGACTCACGATCAGGAAGAGGCGTTGTGCTTGTCCGATCGCATAGCCGTGATGCATGAAGGCAAGGTGGAGCAAATTGGTTCCCCTCACCAAATTTATGAGTTGCCTCAAACTCCCTTTGTGGCAGATTTCATTGGGGATACTAACCTATTCCGAGGTCGCATTGAAGCGAGTGATGCTTCAACCCTACAAGTATCTACAGAAAAGGGGTTGAAGATGCAGATCCAGCAATCGACAACGGGACGGAGTTGGGAAAAGAACCAATCCGTGGTGGTGAGTGTACGGCCTGAAAAAATCCGCACCCAGTTGGAACCCCCGAATTCCCAGGTAAATTGCTTTGAAGGTCGGTTGAAGCATGTGATGTATTTGGGTACCCACGTCCACTATATTGTTGAGTTGTTGACTGGCGATCGCCTAACCGTTATGCAACCGAACATCCCAGAAGGCTTACCAGACTCCCAAACTCCGATCTATGCCTCTTGGGCTACCACGGACTGTTTGGCCTTGGCAGAGTCCTAGCAATCTAGAGGAGAATACTTTGCCTTCAATCCCCCATTTCCGTCCAAACCGACGGCAGTTCCTCCAAACCTCAGCCGCCACCCTGACAGGGATGGCTCTTTCCAGTTGTGGTTGGACTTTGGCAAACGTGCGATCGCAGCCCCCTGCCAAATCAGACCCTGGTAAGCTCCACATCTATACCTGGTCAAACTATGCAGATGAGAGTCTACTCCAAGGATTTACGGCTCAAACAGGTATCCAAGTGACTGCCGATGTCTTTGACTCCAATGAGACAATGCTAGCCAAGATGCTAGCAGGCGGAGGGGGTGCCTATAGCGTCCTCTCTCCGTCAGACTATATGGTGACGAAGATGGTGCAACAGAAGCTGTTAGTTTCCCTAGATTCTGCTCAGCTAGTAGGGTTAGATAGCCTGTTTCCGCGCTTTCAAAGTCCGTCCTATGACCGGGAGAATGCCCATAGTATCCCCATTAGTTGGGGGACTACAGGGTTAATTTATAACGCTGACAAGCTAAAGGAAGCTCCTCAAGATTGGCAATATCTATGGGATCACAAGGACAAACTGTCTAAGCGGCTGACATTGTTTAATGATGTGAGAGAAGTGATGGGAGCTACCCTACGGATGTTGGGTTACTCCTATAACTCTCAAAATCCAGCCGAATTAAAACAAGCCTATGAAAAACTAGCAGAACTGAAGCCCGCGATCGCCTCCTTTACCTCCGATGCTTGGCGTAACCAGATTGTCACGGGAGACTTATGGATCGCCATGAGTTACTCCCCCGATGCGGTAGAGATGACGAAGGAAAGTTCTCAACTCCAATATGTGATTCCTCAAAGTGGCACTTCAGTTTGGACGGATACGATGGTTATCCCTAAATCGGCCCCCAATCCTGAAGGTGCCTATGCTTGGCTTAACTACATCTTGCAGCCCTCCGTAGGGATTGAAATTTCCAAGCGACTCAACTTTGCGACTCCCAATCAAGCGGTTTTTGATCAATTACCTGCACCGTTACGAAATAATCTAACTTTATTTCCGCCCGAAGCATTACTGGCCAAGTGCGAGAGTATCGCCCCCGTCGATGATGTCGTTGAGATCTATGAGCGTTACTGGACGCAATTAACCAGTAGTTAACCTTCCTGTAATTAGCCTTCCTGTAATTAGCCTTCCTGTAATTAGCCTTCATTCAGAAGTTAGCCGTGTCTAATCCTGCCTTAACTCCCCCTGATCGACCTGTCGCACCGGAATCTACCCGCGATCGCCCCTTCCTACCTGGCTGGAGCCACTGGTGCTACTAGGGCCTTCAGGCTTGTGGCTAATTTTATTGTTGGTTGTGCCTGCTCTGGTAATCCTAGAGCTAAGTTTTGTTCCCAATATCCGTCCTGGGGGCTTAGTTAACCCCTCTGGTGTAGATAATTACCTGCTGATCTTGCAGCCTATCTACCTTCAGGTAGTGCTGCGATCGCTGTTTTTCGCGATCGGCTCAACGGTGATTTGCCTACTCCTAGGATTTCCAGTCGCCTATTGGATTGCCTTGCTGGCCCCGAAGCGCTGGCAGAATTTGCTGTTACTGAGCTTCATCCTACCCCTGTGGACTTCTTCACTCCTGCGTTCCTATGCTTGGATCACAATTTTGCGTCCGACAGGAGTCTTGAATAGTCTATTGATTAGTGTGGGGTTGCCTCCCCTAGATCTGCTCAATAGCAGTGCTGCTGTCTTAATTGGCATGAGCTACAGCTTTGTGCCCTATATGGTCTTAATTCTCTATGCTTCCTTAGAAAAGCTCGATAAACGGTTATTAGAAGCCTCGGCTGATTTGGGAGCCAGCCCCCAGCAAACCTTTTGGTGGGTGACGGTTCCCCAAACCTTTCCTGGAATTATGGCCAGTTCCCTTTTGGTTTTCATTACCGGCTTAGGTGACTTTGTGAATCCTGAACTGCTAGGAGGAGCCTCTAGCATGACCGCAGCTCGGTTGATTTACAATCAATTTTTGGGGGCAACCCAGAATTGGGGGTTTGGTTCAGCCCTGAGTATGGTGTTAGTGCTAGGAGTGAGTGTGGCGATCGCACTCTTGATCAAGTATGGCGATGCTCCACCAGATCGTTAGTAGGTGCCAGGAATTAGGGATTAGGAGTTAGGCTTCGACAAGCTCAGCCTGAACGGGTTGTTCGGGCTGAGCTTGTCGAAGCCTGTCCTGAAGTTGTTGCTACAACACTGGTAACGAGTAGTCAATTATTTACGATTTCTGGTTTTTATGTCTGCTAATTTTGTTTTGACGGATGCGACCCTGAGTTTGGTGGCTCCCGTAGTGCCGGAAGTATATCCTCCCGTCCGCCCTCCCTTGAAGTTGGGGGTGCTTGCCTCTGGGAATGGTAGTAACTTTGAAGCGATCGCCCAAGCCATTGCAGATCAGCAACTCCATGCTCAGATCCAAGTGGTGATCTATAACAACCCTGACGCGAAAGTGGTAGCCAGAGCTGCGAAGTGGGGGGTGCCCACCGTGCTGTTGAATCACCGAGACTTTCAGAAGCGAGAAGCCCTGGATCAAAAAATTGCTGAAACCCTCCATCAGTTTGGGGTGGAGTGGGTGATTATGGCAGGCTGGATGCGTCGCGTCACCCAGGTTTTAATTGATGCGTTCCCAGACCAAATTCTCAATATTCACCCCAGTTTATTGCCGAGTTTTCCAGGTATCCATGCGGTAGAACAAGCCTTGAATGCGGGCGTTAAAATCTCTGGCTGCACGGTTCATATCGTGCGCTTGGAAGTAGATAGCGGCCCGATCCTGATGCAAGCTGCCGTACCCATCTTGCCCGATGACACACCTGAAACGCTGCAAGCCCGAATTCAAATTCAAGAGCACCGGATTTTTCCGACGGCGATCGCTTTAGCTGCGGAGCAACGTTAAACTTTGAAAAAAATATCATCTTTAGCATTTACCATTCCTGTAGCGCCAACCTGATCCCTTGCCTCAGGGCAGGGGCGAGGGCTGGATTTTGGGCTAAGGTTTCAAGCTGGCGGTAAGTAGAATGGGGAGCCAATTGCTTGAGGGCGGTGATGGCATGGAGTCTGACCCCTAAGTCAGGATCCGCTAAGAGTTGAATCAATGCATCGATCGCTCCTGCTTGTCCCAGGTGCCCTAAGGCAGAGGCGATCGCTTGTTTGAGAGCAGGGGTTTGCAAGATGGGATTGGTCTGTAATTGCTCTACTAAAAGCTGGGTTGCGAGGCCCGTTAAACTAGCATCCTCGATGCAACTTAAAACGGAAACAGCCTCCTCACAAACCTCGGCAAATTCAAGGCCAAGGGCATATTCCAGACAGGCTAAGGCTTCAGGGCTATGGCTCCAACCCAAGGCTCGGATGACTGCGATCTGCAACGGCAGAGGAGTGGTAGCAGACCTAAGGACTGGATCAAGGGCTTGAATCGCAGCAGAAGTGCCTAAACGTCCTAAGGCGATCGCTGCTTGTTGAGCAACCTCCAAGTTCAAATCCCAAAGCCGGGGTTGAATTAAAGCTACTAGATCCCACTGAGGCAACAAATCTGCTCGTCGTCCTAGGCTGATCACAGCTAGGCGTCGAACAGGGGAGGCCGCGTCCTCCAAGGCATAGACTAACGCAGGCGGTACTCTGGGATCGGGAAGATGGCTCAAGGCTTCTAGGGCAGTAACCCGAATGGTTGCCTGGGGATGGTTAACCATACTCAGCAGCGGCTCTAGCGTGGTTGCCGAAGAAATCTGGGCAAGGGCTTGTACCGCCAGAAGTTGAGTGGATGTTTCGGTTAATAATTGGCTGAGTACCGTAATCCCTGCCTCTCCAGATTGGCGAAGTGCTGCTACAGCCATCGCCCGCAGGTCTTCGTCTTCGGAGGTTTGCAACACAGACGCCAAAGCCATAACCGCTTCAGGATGACCAAACTCTCCGAGAATGCGAGCAGCAAACCAGTGAATTTCCGGGTCTAAATCTTCGTCAGAAAGCAGAGCACTCAACGGTGCGATCGCTGCCACCCCAAACCCAGGAAACAGCTTGGCCACCTCCCACCGAGATTGGAAATCTCCTGATTCTAAAAGGGCGATCGCTTGTTGGATCGAATTTGCCATCATTTCTTACCTGGAGGGGCGAAGCATTCGGCCAAAAATCTTGAAGCCTTAAACTCAACTTTGTTGCCGAATGCTGAGTGTGGAGCACACGCTTCACGTTTCTAGGATGCCGAAGGCTTTACGCCCCTACCTAATTACCGCATTGTGAACGTCAATTTGCCCTGGTTCCTAAAAATCGACCCCTCGTTTCAAATCTACGCCCTTTTCGGCATAGTGCTTATGACAAACCATTTCAGAGTGAATGCTGGCAATGTCGAAATAGGCAGGGGGATTCTTGCAGCGTCCAGTAATAATAATCTCGGTATCGCGGGGTTTGCGGAGGAGGGCTTGTACAATCGGTTCCCCCGCCAGTAGGTCTAAGTCTACGGTAGGGTTCAACTCATCCAAGATGATGGTTTTGTAGAGACCAGAGGCGATCGCTGCTCTCGCAATTTCCCAGCCCCGTTCTGCTTCCACGTAATCCAATTCTTGCTGTTGTCCCCGCCATACAATGGCATCCCGTCCACAGCGTTGGTGATCGACGAGATTAGGGTAACTTTGCTGGAGGGCAGAGATGGCCGCATCTTCAGTATATCCAGTCCCTCCCTTGAGCCATTGCATAATCAAGACTCGGTGAGATTTATCTTGCCCAATGCCTTTCCCGATCGCTTGCAAAGCTTTACCCAAGGCACTGGTAGACTTGCCTTTCCCAGCTCCCGTATAGATCTCAATACCATCTAGACCCTGTTCTGCGCCAGAGGGATGGAAGTGGGGTTTCATTTCCGAGTGCAGATCTGCAATATCGATCAAGGGTTGAGGGGCACCTCGCCCCGTGGCAATCACCTCCATATGCTCTGGCTTATGCTTGAGAGCTTCAGCCACTTCATCAATCGGTAGTAACCCCAAGTCTAAAACCGGATTAATTTCATCGAGAACTACGACGGAATAGAGGCCAGAGGCGATCGCACCCTTGGCAACATCCCAACCCCGTTGAGCTTCGAGGCGATCAAAGCGGGTAATTTCTTCAGAATTAAAAAACTCGGCCCGCCCCGTTCGTACTTGATCAATCAGATGGGGAAATCCGCGCTGGAGCGCTTCAATGGCTGCATCCTCATCATAGGTACGACCGGGGCCTTTGAGAAATCGTAACAACAGCACTCGTGTAGTTAAATCGCTGTTAATGCCCAAGCCAATGGATCGCAAAACTACGCCTAAGGCTGCCTGCGATTTTCCCTTTCCGGCACCATCATAGACATGAATTTGACCCACGATCCGCTCAGACCGTACCTGAGCAGTCCGAATACCGATGCCCGTCCTTACCATAACCTTCAGTTTTCAGGTGCAGTTTTATCTTAACTGAGGTGTAGCCCAATCTTGTGGGCGATCGCAGGAGCAATACCATCTCAAAACCAAAAAACAGTCCTGGTCGGTGCTCAACCCATTGAGAATCAGCTAGAAACCTTCCAGACTTCTATTGCACCTTTGTCTCCATGGGTTGCGTTTCTGTAGGTTTTGCTTCTATAGGTTTAGGGGAAGTACGTCCCGGTTGACTACTGCTGAGTTTTTGCAGGAACAGCGCTTCGCGATCGCGCACCGCAGCCATTGCCGTTTCCCAGGTAAAGGTAAAGGATTGGAAAGACTCCGGCGTAATGCGGTCTTCATCTAAGTCATTGATAACTTCCTTGAAGATGGTAAATAGCTTGTGTCGAGCTTCTGTAATTTGCTTAAAGTCTTTCTGGTTATAGGTTTCTTCCATCAGTTCCACAATTTCTAGATTGTAGCGATCGGCGCGGTTTTTCTGGCCCGCAATAAACCGACTGCGCAATTGCCAAAGCCAAGACCCCACCAAGAGGATCAAGGTCAGCAACAATCCGATGTAATCTGCATGTTCCTGGATAAATGAGGGTTTTTCGCGATCAAAATAAGCCTGTGCCCCTAGGTGAACGGGCAAGCCGATGCCACCTATGGTGGAAGAAGGTCTGATATAAGCAGCCAAGGGCATCAGAGTAACTAGCTCCTGCCGCCTTT
>JAYKHH010000424.1:0-5142 GCA_035285265.1 Leptolyngbyaceae cyanobacterium
GACGAATATTTTGAGTGACCCAACTTTGATTGAGAATGTCAAACTAGCAACTAAAAACACATCAGATGCCGCTGCAGGGGTTGCTAAGTTAACGAACCAGGTAACGGGTCTGGCTCAAACCTTGAAGCAGGAGTTAGTTCCCCTTTCCAACACTGCCCAAACTTCTCTCATGGCTGCCGGACGTGCCGCCAATGAATTTGAGAACACCGCAACTCAGTTGAATAGCTTAATTGCGGCTAATCGTTCTACTTTGACAGCTACTCTCACCGATCTGAGTCAAACCAGTCGTCAGATTCGTCGTACAGTCAGCAGTCTGACGCCCCTAATCAGTCGAGTTGAACAAGGAGAGTTGATTCGCAATCTAGAAGTCCTTTCTGCCAATGCGGCGCAAGCCTCTACGAATTTGCGAGATGTTTCTAATGCGCTGAATAGTCCTACCAATATCTTGGCGCTCCAGCAAACCTTAGATGCTGCCAGAGTCACCTTTCAAAATGCCCAGAAAATCACCTCTGATTTAGATGAACTTACGGGTGACCCCATGTTACGTAATAACCTTCGTAACCTCATCAATGGGTTAAGTGGTCTTGTCTCTTCTACCGAACATCTGCAACAGCAAGCTCAACTGGCGCAACTGCTATCGCCCACTGCGGCTCCCACTCCAATCACCCTGAAGCCAATGCCTAAGCTTTCTCTTCCCCCCTCACCCCCGATCATGAGGGCAGATAAATTGGAGCAAAAACCTTCTCAACCTACAATGCTGGTACCAGAAGTGGTACTTCCGCCTCGGCTTTCAACTTCGGAAACGGTGAATTTGAATCAGTGAAACCCCATTTCTAAGAAGTCCCGCTGAGAGGGTGTTTAAAAAGTAACCTACTGTAAAATCCATGCCTGAGGTCTCGACACTCACCCACGGCAGAATCGGGCTGGGAAGGACTCTGAGGCGGTGTCACGCAGGACCTTGTGACCTCACGCCCCCCTTTTCAAACACCCTCTGACGTGAGTAAGGACTCTGATCTCATTGTCAGCAGTTTGGAAATATACTCCTAGAGAGTTAATCCCGTCATTGGAAGATACTTGCATGATAGTAAGGAGGGCTATTGACGCTCCTGTCATGCTTAAGGAATTCAAGGTTTGAACATTTTTGCAACTTTTGACCCCAAGGTGCGACAGGGTCTACTGATTTTATTTACTGCTGGGCTTTTGTTTTGGTCTAGTCTGGCTTCTTTACTTCCCACCATGCCCCTCTATGTTCAGCATCTTGGCGGCAACAAACAACAAATTGGGTTGGTTATGGGAGCATTTGCCATTGGTCTGCTTGCCTCTCGTGCTCAATTAGGACGTATGGCAGATCAGCGGGGCCGTAAGCTGGTGCTGTTGCTGGGGATGGGGGCGGTGGCGATCGCTCCCATCGGTTATTTATTTGTAGATTCCATCCCGCTGTTAATGGTAATTCGGGCATTTCATGGCATTAGTATTGCTGCCTTTCCCACTGCCTATAGTGCCTTGGTGGTAGACCTATCCCCTGAAAACCATCGGGGGGAGGTGATTGGCTATATGAGCCTAGTAACTCCCATCGGAGTAGCAATTGGCCCTGCCCTAGGCGGGTTCTTGCAGGCGTGGGCAGGGTATGCGCCCTTATTTCTGATAGCGGCTGGACTGGGACTACTAGGGCTAGGATGTACATCTCAAATCCAAGAGGCATCGCAGGTTAATGGCTTGAAGCTCCCAACTGCTCCAGACTCCCAAGCATTTTGGAGCTTATTGCGAACGGATCGGTTGCGGATTCCTGCCTTAGTCCTATTGTTGATCGGTTTAGCTTTTGGGGCACTCAGTACCTTTGTGCCGCTCTTTATTCAAGAAACTGGGGTAAACCTGAATGCAGGGTTGTTTTATACTGCTGCCGCGATTGCAAGCTTTGTCATGCGACTCGTTGTAGGTCGAGCGTCCGATCGCTATGGTCGAGGCTTATTTATCAGCATCAGCTTAGTTTTCTACACGGGAGCCATGCTGCTTTTATGGAGCGCCCATAGTGCCACCAATTTTCTGATGGCAGGAGCAATTGAAGGCACCGGGGCAGGCATTCTGATTCCGATGATGGCAACTTTGATGGCAGATCGCGCTTACCCCCACGAACGGGGCCGACTCTTCGGGCTATGTATGGCAGGTTTTGATTTAGGAATTGCGGTAGCAGGTCCCAGCTTAGGATTTGTAGCGGAGCAGCTCGGTTATAGAACCATCTTTGGTCTGTCGGCTGGTTTAGCCTTTGTTGCACTGCTAATCTTCTTAACTCAGTCCAGTAAAAACTTACCTTCCTCCCTCCGCTTTGCCCTAGGACTAGGCGGTGATGTTTATGCCTTACCCAAAGGTTTGGAGCATTAACACAGCCTACCTACGGAAAACTGCCGTTACGATTGTGGTGATGGTAGCTGTAGCCAATAATCCAAAGGCTAGGTTGACAACCCATTGGGAAGCTTGCTGATAGGTACTGAAGCGAATACTCAGTTCCTTGGATTCATCCCGCAATTGCTTGATTGCCTCAGTATTTTCTTTAGCGGATTCTACTAGCTTGTCTAGCATTTCGTCAGTCCAACGTTCTACAGTCATAGTTATTTTTCCTCAACCTGTTTTACTAGTAGTCGAGCATAGCCATGATTCAAGTCTCAGATAAAACTACAAAAGACCAGGGTACATACCTCCGGTCTTTTGTGGTTTTTTCTAGGAATAATCAACGGGCTAGGAGGGATTCGAACCCCCGACACCGTGGTCCGTAGCCACGTGCTCTAGTCCACTGAGCTACAAGCCCCCGTTGGAAACTTCATATTATCACAACTTGATCCTATGCAACAAAATTCTTCAATACCGCATCCAAATTTGACCCATCTTGATTCCGAAGGTCAAGCTCATATGGTGGATGTGTCAGCTAAGGAGTCAACGGTGAGACATGCGATCGCCGCCGGAATTGTCCGCATGGCCGCGACGACCTTTGCCGCTATCCAAGCCGGGAATGCCCCGAAGGGAGATGTGTTAGGCACTGCCAGACTGGCTGGAATTATGGCAGCCAAGCAAACCGCCCAACTGATTCCCCTCTGTCATCCTTTACCCCTTCATAAGGTCGAAGTCCAACTCATCCCTGACCCCCAGCTACCCGGTTATCAGATCCAAGCCGAAGTTAGAACCAAAGCAGAAACCGGAGTAGAAATGGAAGCCCTTACCGCCGTCTCCGTAGCTGCCCTTACCCTCTACGACATGGCAAAAGCCCTAGACAAGTCGATGGAAATTGACCAAATTCGTCTTCTGCGAAAAACAGGCGGCAAGTCTGGGGATTATGTACGTGAGGGGACTTGAGGAGGAGGAAGGCGAAGGGTGAAGAATTGACCAGACAGGGCGGAGCGCATCCGAGCTAGCTTTCTGATGAAGGAGGGAAACCTTCCTGCCGGATGCCTTGCCCCTACAGATAGGTTTTTCCCATCCGACAACGAAATACAAAATTTATGCTGGCACCTGACACCTGACACCTGCCACCTAATCCTTAGCCATCATGCGATCCAAAACCTTCAAGATTGCCAGTACTACACCCACACTCAAAGCCAAAGCTAGCCAGAAATAATCTGCAACAGGCCGCATCTGATCCATCGCAAGTCCTCCAAGGGGTGGGCCGATTAAATAGCCAATCGCCCAACATAGGGAATTCATGGATAGGTAAACGCCGCGCAACTCGACAGGCGCTAAACCTGCAACAAGGGAAGAAGCGATGGGAGTGTAGGTAACTGTAGCAAGTGAAAATACGGCCAATGCCACCCCTGCTCCCAGGATGGGATTGCTGGCAACTACCCCCGTCCCCCAGATCAGAGCAAAGCCCAACCCCCAACATAGTGCAGACAACATCAAGACGCGCGGGCGGCGGATCGGATTCAAGCGACGGGAGACAGGTAACTGTAACAATACCGATAGCCCCATATACTCTGCAAACAAAGTACTAATCAAAGTAGGCGAAAATCCCTTGCCTGTTGCCTCTAGATGGACAAAATTAGTGAAGTAAAGGGGAAGAGTTGTTTCAATCTGTGCCAGATAAGACGTGAACAGTACATTTGCCAACACATAGACCAACAATGTCCGATCGCGGAAAGCCTTTTTCCAACCCTGTATCCCTGGCTGATGCAGAGTAGCGCCGGGATGGGTTTCCGCGATCGCAAGCCATACAATTCCGTAAAAAACCAAAAACGAACAAGCATCAACAACAAACAAAACCCGGTAGGCTCCCGTCAAGCCCAGCAACGCTCCTCCCAGCACAACTCCGAGGCTCAAGCCTAAATGATCGGCCAATCGCGTCACCGCGAATGCCTCGTTGCGCTGGGCCGATGGGGTGAGATCTGCTACCATTGACTCGTTAGCAGGCCAATACAACCCGATTCCCAGGCCCATCAACAGATTGGCTGCCACAAATACCGGAAAGCTATGGGTAGCTGCTAAACCGAGGGAGGCGATCGCGCTGATCATCACCGCACTCAACACTGTACGCTTGCGCCCCCAAGCCGGAGAGTCCGCCAGTGATCCTCCCAATACTCGACCGACCAGGCCGGAAATCGACGCACTTCCCAGGCCAATCCCTACAGACGTAGCTGATAGCCCAACTTGATTAACGAAAAAAATCGGGGCATAAAATAGGGTGAAACCGCTGCCCAATTGGGATAACAAGCGGCCTAGCGCTAAAATCCAGACCTGTGGGTGCAGTTGTGGGAAAATTTTATTGGACAAAATTGTGACTAAGTTTTTGCTTGTAACCGATCTAGATAACACACTAGTGGGAGACGACCAAGCCTTAGCAGAACTCAATCAACACCTGAGTCAGCACCGTCAAGTTCATGGAACCAAAATTGTATACGCTACGGGGCGATCGCTGACATCCTACCAGCAGCTTTTGGCTCAACAGCCGCTCCTAACTCCCGATGCCTTAGTAACTTCGGTCGGTACAGAGATCTATTACAACGGTAGCCCTACCCCCGATCCAACCTGGTCTGATTGCCTCGCTCCCCAATGGAACCGTGACCAAATCGTGGCAACAGCAACTACCTTCGCCGATCTAGTCCCCCAACCCAGTTCTGAACAGCGTCCGTTCAAGGTTAGCTATTTCCTCCATGAGAC
>JAYKHH010000425.1:0-5979 GCA_035285265.1 Leptolyngbyaceae cyanobacterium
GGCGAACGTCTTTACAAAAAACAGCGGCAATGGGGTTTCAGTGGCTCGCGCTGCCCAGGGAGAAATCCGCAATAACCTATTTCAAAGTACAGGGTTTGGGATCGCGGTGGGTGGCACGGCTACGCCCCTGATTGAGGGAAATCAGATTTTACAAAACCAGGTGGGCGTGGTGGTTTCTAATGCCGCTCGTCCTATCTTGCGGAGTAATTTGATTGAGGGTAGTACCCAGGATGGAGTGGTGGCGATCGCGGAGGCTCAACCCGATCTGGGCACTGCTGAGAGTCCCGGCAAGAATCTGCTTCGTAACAATACCCGCTATGACCTTTACAATGCCACAACGCCTGCCAAGAACATTACCATCCCTGCTTTTGGTAATACGATTAACGCTAAGCAAATTTCTGGAGCGGTAAATTTTACGGCTGCGAACGTAGAAGCGCCCAGTGGGGGTGCGATCGCTTCCAAGTTTAAGGATGTTCAAGGTCACTGGGCCCAAGCTTACATCGAAGCCTTGGCTGCTAGCAACATTATTAGCGGCTTTCCTGACAACACCTACCGACCCAGCACCCCGGTCACTCGCGCTCAATTTGCCGCCATTCTCAGCAAGGCATTTACCCCTGTTGCTAAACGCTCCAAACAGGAGTTTCTAGATGTCCAGTCTAATTTCTGGGGCTATCCAGCCATTCAAGCGGCTTTCCAGGGTGGTTTTATGAGCGGGTATCCAGGCCGATTATTTTTGCCCGAACAACGCATCCCTAGAGTCCAAGTCCTCGTCTCTCTCGCCAGTGGTCTAGGACTCAATTCTGACAAAACAAGTGTGCTCTCCATCTATTGGGATGCCACGCAAATCCCCAGCTATGCAGTGAATGCAGTTGCAGCAGCCACTCAACGCCAAATTGTGTTTAACCATCCCAACTTAAATGAACTCACCCCCAATCGGGAGGCAACCCGCGCTGAGGTGGCAGCGTTTGTCTATCAAGCCTTAGTGAATGCTGGAAAAGCCAAAATGATTCCGTCGCCCTACTTGGTAACCAGTCCGTAGGATTGCAAACTCTATACCTTGCCCAAGCTACCGTGTCTACACAACCCCTCTCAGCCCCCCAACCCCCCAATTTTGTGGGGCTTCTCACGATCAAAGTCCCCCAGAATTGGGGGATTTAGGGGGCTAACAGAACCGGAAACACCCAACTAAGGATTATGTATATGCGGTAGCTTGTCCAAGCGAGGTGTAGCTGAATGACAGGAGAATGGAGCTAATCCAACACGCTCCACAGACCTCAATTCAGCATCCAAGCGATACTCCATAGGGCATGGCAAGGCCATGCCTCCACCCAAGCACCCTAGATCATTCAATTCACGATTTTTAAGAATTCTGGCCCAACTGCAAAGCGCCAGGTTTCATAAATGAAATAACTGGCGCTCTGAGATTTATAGATCGGGTTTATGTTTAGAGTCTTTATTAAGCTGACTCCACTTGAATATATGTAGTTTTGCAGACATTCAGGCCCTATTCTGCATTTCGTAAGTTTTTCTTTAGATTCTTGAGCGCTTGTGAAGATTTGTTACTTTAGTCAGATAATTCTCAGAATTGATCTGACGACCTACAGCATAGACGACCTACAGCATAGAAGATCGGACAAACTTCTAACGCTAAATCGCCTATCCATCAACCTTCTATCCATGATCCGCAATTGTGAGCTAGGAATCTTTCCTAGTCCGGCTTTCCAGGCGAAATAGAAAGATCATCAAACCCACAACTCCAAGCTGGATAGCCAAGTTAGGTAAATCTGACCCTACATCCCGACCTGCAATTAGCTGCGCTAGGAATACGAAGGCTCCCAGTAATCCAGAGATGCCACAGGCTATATAGACAAACTTTCTTAAGCTTCGATAGGGAGCCTCAGCCTCTGCCCTCAACCGCGCATATTTTTCAGGACTCAATTTCTGAGAGGGTTTATTACTATCTATATAGTTCTTTTGCCTTTGACTAGCCATAGGACAACCTTTGAGATATTTAGAGGGGATAAATTGATCTAATCATGGCATGGTCTGCGATCGAGGATAGGCAAAAGATGTAGTGCTTAACCTCCGTACGGCAAACAGGGAGATTGATCAATCCCAGCATTTACTCAAGTCAGTTGCACATTCCCGTTCAATCTGGTTTGATGAATTACTAAGGATTGTTATATACTAAAAATTCGTAACTTGCCGATGTGGCTCAGGGGTAGAGCACTTGATTCGTAATCAGGCGGTCGGGGGTTCAAATCCCCCCATCGGCTTTCAGTAAAACCCAGACTGGATAGGAACTACAGGCAAGCTTTCACCAGGTGCCAAGTCTGAGCTAGCTGACTACTCTTCTACCTGGCTGATCCGACGGAGATTGAGTACATCACTCAATTTTTTAATTTGAGCAAATGTGCGCTCTAGTTGAGCGTGATTATGGATGTCAATGCAGAGGTCAATCGTAGCCGTTTGATCTGGATAGGTTTGCACCTTAGCATTGCGGACGTTAATGCTGTTGTCACCGAGGCGGGACAAAATGTCCTTCAGAATCCCAACCCGGTCGATCGCTTCAATTTGGATATCAATCGGATACGCCTGAGGACGGCCCTCACTGGCAGTATGGGGATTCCAGCTTACAGGCACGAGGCGATCGCCCGGAACTGACTCCACATTATGACAACCCTGGCGATGAATTGAAATGCCACGATTACTGCGAGTAACGACTCCCAAAATGGCCTCTCCAGGTACGGGATGACAACAACCCGCTAGATGATAGAGCAGCCCCTCAACTCCGACAATGGGGGATTTGTTAGAGGACAAGGGAGCGATCGGACGATTGGTAGTCGGGATCGAGATCGCCTCTAGTTCAGTAGCAGGCTGTTGTTGAGCCTTGATAATTTCCCGGATGCGATTGACTACTAGATTGAGGGTTTGTTCGCCATAGCCCATCGCTGCCAAGAGATCTTCTACGGAGTGGTAGTTCAGACGCTCAGCCACTGCTAACATGGGCTCTGATTTCAGTAACGCTTCAAAGCCATTTTTACCCAATTCCTTCTCTAGCATGTCTCGACCGCGCAACACATTTTCTTCTCGGTGAGATCGCTTGTACCACTGACGAATTCGATTTCGGGCACCCGCTGTTACCACAAAATTCAGCCAGTCTAAGCTCGGATGACTATTTTTTTGGGTAAGAATCTCAACAATATCCCCAGTGCGTAGGGGGCGGTCTAGGGTCACAATCCGTCCGTTTACCTTAGCCCCGGCACAGTGATTACCCACCTCCGTATGAATCCGGTAAGCAAAGTCTACAGCAGTTGCCTTCGGGCTGAGGGATATTACATCTCCCTTGGGCGTGAAGACGTATACCCCATCTTCAAATAAATTATCTTTGACGCTCTCAAGATATTCTTGAGCATCCTTAAGATCGCTTTGCCAGTCTAGTAACTGCCGCAACCAGGTAAATTTCTCATCCGCCGTGGTCATTTGAACCGTGTTAGAACCACCGGATTCCTTGTATTTCCAGTGGGCCGCAATCCCATATTCAGCAATGTGATGCATCTCTAGGGTGCGGATTTGAATTTCTAAGGGACGACCCGTTAACCCAACAACGACGGTGTGGAGGGATTGATAGCGGTTGGGTTTAGGTAAACCAATGTAGTCTTTAAATCGACCTGGAATCGGGCGAAAGGCATCATGGGCGATCGCTAAAGCTCGATAACAGTCATCATTGGTGTGAACAATAATCCGGATGGCAGCGATATCAAAGATCTCATGAAATTCTTTTTGCTGCCGCTGCATTTTTTGGTGAATCCCATACAAATGCTTGGGGCGACCACTAATCTCGCTATACCGAATTCCCACCTGTTCCAATCGACTACGCAACGTATCTGCAATTTGAGTCAGATTAGACTCGCGATCGGCACGTTTCTCTGCTACTAACCGATACATTTCCCGGTAGGCTTCGGGTTCCAAATGCTTAAATGCCAGGTCTTCCAGTTCCCACTTGAAGCGGCCAATTCCTAGGCGATTGGCGAGGGGGGCAAAGATATCTCTGGTTTCCAGCGAAATACTGCGGCGTTTTTCTTCACTGAGATGCTCCAGAGTCCGCATATTATGGAGTCGGTCTGCAAGCTTCACGACAATGACGCGAATATCCTTTGCCATTGCCATGAACATACGTCGGAAATTTTCTGCTTGACTCTCAGTTTTGCTAGAAAAATTAAATTTTGAGAGTTTAGTCACTCCTTCTACTAGAAGCGCAACTTCTGAGCCAAAGCGCTGTTCTAGTTCTTCTGTCGTAGCGGCAGTATCTTCAACCAAATCATGCAAGAATCCAGCCGCAATCATTGCTGCGCTCCCTCCTAAATCTCGCAGCAACCCTGCAACTGCGACCGGGTGGGCGATATAGGGTTCTCCAGAAGCGCGATATTGTCCTTCATGGAGCTTGTAAGCAAATTCAAAGGCTCGACAAATCAACTCTGAGTCAGTAGTGGGTATCGTTCCCTCAACCTCAGTTGCCTCTGGAAGCGCAACTAAGTTTTTACATCGAGAGTTTAGGCATTCCTGTAGCCACTCAGGAACGAGAAAGCTAGTCGTTGCATCAGGAGCTATTACGTTCATGGCAGGCTCACCCAATTTAGGAGGACTCAGAGGTAGGCTTGATTGTACTGTATCTAATGTATTTACAAATAGACATAAATCGATTTAAAAGTTTTTTAGACGCGAGATACAGCCTGATCAATAGATTCAGGTTAAGGAGTTAATCCTCCCTTGAACTATTTATGTGACAACGAAATAGCTAAGAAGTATCTCAGGGATTGTTAAAAACTCCTTGCACTCATCATAAACAAATCATAAACAAACTGGATGTATTTGAGTTTGATCTATGCACGGTTCAAGGTCAGCAGCGTGACGGGATTGAGGGGCGCAAAGCGGGTGAGAGATGCCACGGGTACGGATCGGGACAGTTGGACTTGGAGGAGGCGATCGCACCACCGACCATTTTCCGAATTCCCCGATAGGTAGGAGTCATTTTTTTGCTGAAGCCAAGTCAGAGCCTGGTGAAGATGCTCTAGGGTCGCTAAGGCCAGAACAATCACCCCTTCCTTCGCAAGCTGTTGACTACAAAAATCTAGAATCGCCGTTAAATTCCCCCCACTACCGCCAATAAAAATCCGGTTGGGGCTGGGTAAGGAATGCAGAGCTTCCGGTGCACTGCCGTGAATTGCCCGAATATTGTCTACCTGGAACCGCTGACTATTCTGCTGGATCAGCGCACTGCCAATGGCAGTTTTCTCGATCGCATAGATTTGAGAACTAGGAAATAATCGTGCGATTTCAATAGAGACTGATCCAGTGCCAGCGCCAATATCCCAGATTACTTGTTCGGGCTGGAGGGCGAGTTCTCCTAATACCAAGGTGCGGACTTCGCGTTTCGTCATCAGTCCGGGGCGATCGCGAAAACTCAAAAAATACTGATCGGGTAATCCCAGCAGCGGTAGTTTGCTGAGATCTAAGGGTTGGCTTGCATCGTTTTCTAGGCGCAGCAAGATCACCACATTTAAAGCTGCGAAAGTCTCAGATTCTAGGGTTGCTAAGGGCCAAACCTGAGTTCTTTCGTCTATCCCTCCCAGATTTTCACAGACCCAAACCTGATATTGATGCGGTAAATCTAGGGAAAGGAGTAACTGGGCGATCGCCCTAGGACTATGGGTTGAATCCGTCAAGATAGCAATCTTTTCCATACCCTGCTGAAGTGCTTGGGTTAATTCATCCAGGGATCGCCCGTGGGCACTGATCACCCGTGCATCTTGCCAGGGCACCTTAATCCGGCTAAAAGCTAGTTGCACGGAACTCAGGGACGGGTAAAAGGTTAATTGCTCGGTTGGCAATTCTGCTAACAAGAGTCGCCCCAAACCAAAAAATAATGGATCACCGGAGGCCAATACAACGATGGATAGTTCTGGGGTTGAGAGGTAG
>JAYKHH010000426.1:0-3423 GCA_035285265.1 Leptolyngbyaceae cyanobacterium
ACAATCGGTGCTGCTTAATCCAGATAGGGTTTGCGAGTAAGTTGAAGATTCTGACATAAGCGGAATCGGTAGGAACGTAATAGGGATTCCTGACTATTCTGCAACAATTTTCAACAATTCGTGAAACTAGGCTGTCGTGAGGTCAGCCTACTCGCCCTCTACCTGTTGGCGGTATTCTTCGGCAGATAAAGCATCGTCAATCTCGCTCGCATCATTGATGCGAACTTTTAACAACCAGCCCATTCCATAGGGATCATCCCCGATCTGTTCTGGATCATCTACTAGCTCTGTATTGCGCTCGATCACGGTACCCGTGATGGGAGCCATCAGATCTTCTACAGCTTTGACGGATTCTACACTGCCGAAAGCTTCGCCTTTCGTCAGAGCATCTCCAATTTCTGGCAGCTCTAGAAAGACCACATCGCCCAGTTGATCAATGGCAAAGGCGCTAATTCCTATCGTGGCAATTTCGCCGTCCAGTCTTACGTATTCATGGGAATCAAGATATTTCAAATCGTCAGGATATTCCAGAGACATACCACGTCCTCATCAGATCACCTTATATAGAGTAGCGGAAGGGAGCCGTTGTTGATCTAACGCCGTCTCTTCAACTTTTGGCGGCGACGGTTGGTAGCGATGACTGCATGATCAATGGGAAACCCAGCTACAGGAATAACCTGATACTTGCGCTCTTCCTCTAACTTTTTCAGTTCTGTGTAGTCAACCCAGTGAATACAATCGACTGGGCAGGTATCAATCGCCTCTTGAATAATCTCTGGGGAGTCTGCATCTTGGCGAATCACCCGCGATCGCCCATAATCGGGTTCAATATAAAAGGTATTACGGGCAACATGGGCGCAGTGCTTACAGCCAATGCAAGTCACCTCATCGACGTAAACACCCTTCTGGCGGACCACGCCACCTAGTTCTGGCTCGAAACCTGATCGCTCTACCTCACTTTGAAGGGTGCTACCTAGTTCTGGTTCTAACCCTGTCCGTACCCATGTCTCAGCAGAACTGTGAACGGGAGCATTGCCTGAGGGGAATGGCATGATATTGGACATGGGACTCCTCCAGAGTATTGAATGCAGACACCTAGGAGGGGCATGGAAGTGCCATGCCCTATTGCACAATGGTTCGAGCTGAAATTCCTAGGCACTCCAGCGTTGCAACACAACGCGGATAGAGCCATCCTGGTTCTGCTGTTGCTCAGTCACCTGAAACCCTTGCTGAGAACTTTCATTCACAATGGTGTGATAGGCGTAGCGTTGAGTCACTTTTTCTAAAAAGCAGTCTACCGTCCAAGGTTGTTGCCAAAATTGCAAATCTGCTACCAATTCATATTCTTGACCGTTCCAACTAAAGCCAATGTCGTATTGATTATCTTGCGCGATCGCCACGGCGGCTTCTCGAACTTGACCTTGATAGCCTCGAACGTTCTGAGAACCTGGTTTCCAGTCAATGTTTAAGTCAGTTAAAGCTGATTGGAGACAGGTGAGATTGCGAAGTTGAGTTTTAATTTGGCTAAAGTGTGACATGGCTATTTTGTAATGAATCTAGGTTAAACAAAAATTGAGTGGGTTGTTCGTGTCTCTAGGGAAGGCCAGTGTCGCGGGGGCGATGCTGTCTTTATACCCTCAACTCAGAATCACTCACTTACCAATTGCTAAACGTGGCTTGGGTGGTCGCGATCGTGGACTGTTGAACGGTTGAGCCGAAAAACTCGGAAGTAGTCTCTTGAGTCACGACTCGACCGAGCTGGGCTTCAATTGCAGCCGTTACTTCCGCACAGGAGGCACCCACAATCCCAGTCACCTTCTCTTGCACCCGACCATCGGGATAGATTACAAACTCTAGAGTTTCCATAGGGTTGGATTGATCAGTTTAGTATTGATCAGGGAATCTGTTTGGTGAGGCAATAGCATGCAGACAATTGTCTCCAGGACTACCCAAAACCGCTTCAGCCTTCTGATTTGCGAAACCCTGCGTTGATTGTGACAAATCAAATTACATTAGGACAAAATGTAACGGAACTTCTTAATCAAGAGAGTATACGCATCAGCTAATTGCCAGTTTCTCGTAACTTTCCCCCTCAGTCAAGCCACCAAAATCTTTTCAAGACAAGCGTTACAAAACTATATAATTAGTTCTAAAAAATTCTTCCCTCGCCTTCGTCTCTCCCCAGGTTGATCTAGAGCGATCTTCCCTAGGTTGGGAGCCTCTAGGATTTCAGCAATCAATCAGCTATAAGCGTCATAAACACCTCATAACTCAAACCAGATTGCCATCCAAGCCAGGATAATGAGAATCTGTTCAGTTTGAGTCATGACTATGAATGCAGATAAAATTGTGAATTCAGATCAGACTTCCGCTTCTTTGAGTAAGGGGCAAGAACCCATTCGAGTTGGGGTTTTGGGGTTTGGTGGGCTGGGGCAAGCAGCGGCTAAGGTGTTGACCCTAAAACAGGAAATGCGCTGGGTGGCCAGTGCCGATCAGAAAGGCTATGCGTATGCACCAGAAGGGCTTCCTCTAGACACTTGCCTTGCAACTTATCAATCTCAAGGCTCCCTAGGCTACTTGGAGCCCGCAGGCACCTTGAGTCACAACAGTATTCAGGATTTGATTGAACAGGCTGGCCCTGTCGAAGGATTTTTCTTGGCGCTCCCCAATCTTCCCAATACTTTTATGGCCTCTGTGGCTCAACAATTTATGCAAGCAGGCTGGCGCGGTGTGCTAGTTGACGCGATCAAGCGCACCAGTGCCGTTGAGCAACTGCTGGAACAGCAAGCCGCACTACAAGAAGCTGGAATTACCTACTTAACTGGCTGTGGTGCAACGCCCGGTTTACTTACGGCTGCGGCAGCCTTAGCGGCTCAAAGCTACGCTGAAATTCATAGGGTTAAGATTACCTTTGGAGTTGGCATTGCCAATTGGGAAGCATATCGAGCCACGGTTCGGGAAGATATTGCTCACTTACCGGGTTACGATGTAGAACGAGCCAGAGCCATGACAGATGCTGAGGTAGAAGCCTTTTTAGATGAGAGAAACGGCGTGATTACCTTGGAAAATATGGAACATGCAGATGATGTCATGTTAGAACGAGCTGGAATTTGCGATCGCGATCGCGTCACGGTTGGGGGAGTAGTGGATACGCGCAATCCCAAGAAACCCTTAAGCACCAATGTTCAGGTTACAGGAAGAACCTTTGAAGGTAAAATCTCTACGCATACCTTTACCTTGGGCGATGAAACCAGTATGGCAGCCAACGTCTGTGGTCCTGCCTTTGGCTATCTGAAAGCAGGTATTTCCCTTCATAGACGGGGTATTTATGGTTTATTGACTGCTGCTGAAGTCATGCCCCAGTTTGTCCGTTAAAGAGCATAGATGTAGTTACACCCCGTTGAACCTATAGGGGCGAAGCAT
>JAYKHH010000427.1:0-3051 GCA_035285265.1 Leptolyngbyaceae cyanobacterium
AACTAACGGCAAAGCGGTGGGCTTCATCGCGCAAGCGGCGTAGGAGTTGCACCCCCGCTTGCTCTGCATCCGACTGGAGCGGTAAGGATTCACCGGGAAGGAAAATCTCTTCCCGTTGCTTGGCAAGGCTAACAACCCGTACCTCTTCTAAAAGATTCATCTCCCGCAGCACCTCCACCACCGCCGAGAGTTGTCCCTTCCCCCCATCAATCATGATCAACTCCGGCCCATCGGCTTTCGCAGAAAGACGTTCTTGGATGGCGGTGGATGGTTTCGAGGGCTGACTCGGGGTTTCCAGGGTGTATTTGCGGAAGCGACGACCAATCACCTCCGCCATGCTGGCAAAGTCATCGGAATGCCCAGAAGTCACCGTGGGATTCTTGATTTTGTAATGGCGATAGTGTTGTTTAGCCGGTAGCCCATCAATAAATACCACCTGGGAAGCAACGGCATCCGAGCCTTGGATGTGTGAAATATCGTATCCCTCAATCCGATGGGGTAAATCGGGTAGATCTAAGAGTTCTGCTAAATCTAGCATGGCTTGGGAATTGCGATCGCTAAAGCGCCGAGTTCGGGCCAATTCATACTCGGCATTGCGCTCTACCATTTCAATCAACTCAGCCTTAGTTTGCCGCTGGGGGGCGATAATACTGACCTTGCGCCCTTTGGACTCACTGAGGAATTCCCCTAACATGTCTGCTTCCGGTAAATCATGCTGTACCAAAATTTCCGCCGGAATTTCTACCGGGTCAACATTTTGGTAATGTTCCTCCAATACCCGTTGCAAAATTGCCCCCGGTTCAGCGATTTGGGAATCCGCCACAAATCCTAACCGTCCCACCAATTTCCCAGCCCGAATTTGGAACAGTTGGATACAGGCGTGTTGTTCATCCATGGCTAGGGCGATCGCATCCCGTGACACCGTATCATCGGGCAAGGATACCTTCTGGTCTGCCCCCAAGGACTTCAAACCCTTGATCTGGTCGCGCAGTCGTGCCGCATGTTCAAAATTTAACAGTTCTGCGGCTTGCTCCATTTGAGCCGTCAGCGTATCTACCAATTCACGACTCCGCCCCTGGAAAATCATCGCTACTTTTTGTACCGTCTTGCGATAGTCCTCTGGGGTAATCAGCCTTTGACACACCCCAGGACAACGACCGATATCGTAGTTTAGGCAAGTTCGGTCTTTAAACAACGGTTGAGGACGCTGCCGCAACGGAAAGATCCGCTTTACCAAATGCATCGTACTGCGGAGCGTGTGCGTATCCACATAGGGGCCATAGTACCGATCCTGTTCTTTCCCCATCCTGCGCTTGCGGGTAATAAAAATCCGGGGATAGTCTTCAGACCAGGTAATACAAAGATAGGGATACTTTTTGTCATCCTTGAGCAGCACATTGAAGTGGGGTTGGTGCTGCTTCACCAAATTGGCTTCTAGGGCGAGGGCTTCTGCCTCCGTATCCGTCACGATAAACTCAATTTCTGCGATTTGCCGCACCATTAACTCAATTCGAGGGCTATGGGCCGCTAAATCACGAAAATAGGAACGTACCCGTGAGCGCAGCTTTTTGGATTTACCAATGTAAAGAATGCGATCGTTAGCATCTCGCATAAAGTAGACCCCTGGTTCCGTAGGTATCTCTTTTAAGCGATTTTCTAAACGGTCTGGTTCTTTTAAAAGCGACACAGTAGAACTCATGGATGGATTCAAAGACGGGGGGTGACCCTACCTTACATTTTAACTGAGCGACTCAAGGCTAGATAATGATAACCAGTATTGTTGAAAGAACTATGTGGCAAAATTATCCATGAATGACAATAATTTCAGTAGGTCTACGGTTTAAGCCCAGGAAAATGTAAAATCATGAAAGCGATTCTACTGTTGTAAAAGTATCCCTCAATTCCTTAGGGTTAATAGTGATGATCTATCAGGATTGCATCTCAACCAGACAAGACGCTATAAGCAGCCGATTTGTGCTTGCATCAGTCTTTCGTCCTATCTACTCTCTCCTATCTACCCTCTTCGTTTAAGCCTATTTCTTTTTTGAAACCCAATTATTGCTGTTGCGTCATTCAGTATTCAAGCGTTTATCTATACATTGGCTCAATCTCAAGCCTCAAGAATTTGTCCGAGTGATCTGGTTATGTCCGTAAATAATGATTCGACTGTCTTGGCTGCTTACTTTGACTTCATCGTAGGGGCTGCTATTTTTGACCTAAACGGATTACCTAAGGAGTACTTCACGACGGGAGACAATGACAACCTGAGTTGGGTGCAAACTATTTTTCAGGCTCTGGGGTTGCGATCTCTTCTCATGTCTTCTCTACAATTAGAAGGATTTCACTATGCCATGGTGCATGGAGGCGGTTACAGTGCGATCGTTGTCAAGCAACCGTCTCGATATTTTGCCTTACTGGTTCGTAAGACAGAATCTGGAGCTGTGAATAATTCTTTCCTGCAGTGGCTACAAGAACTAGAACCCAGTACCCTCAGGGCTAATGCGCGATTTCAGGTAGCGTAGCAGTAGGCGTTTGAGTTAAATGCCTCTAGGCTATAACTATCCTCGTCAAGCTCACTGTACAGGTTTCCAACATCCCCTAAAATTCCAAAAAACAAGGATAAGTTAACTAACGATCTTATCAACTCATCTTTTGGAAATCTTAGCATGAGTGGAATCTGCCTACATTTCCTGCTATTCCTCTGAATTAGCTCTTGGCTCTCCAATACCCAGAGCTTCCTTGCTCTGCGTCAGTTCCTTCCAAAGGTGTTTGATCTGATCGTAGGCATCTTGGGCAGAAATTTTGCCACCCGTTTCCAGACCACAAATATAACTAATCTTAGTGGCAAATTCTTGCAGGTTTGCATTAAATACTAGGTCTTGGGGAGTGAAGTCTCCATGATAGTGCCCCTGTGCATATAGCAAATGATCTTTAGGAGATTGGGGGGTATCAGTCATGGGTGGCTCCAGGCATCTTGCAAAACTTTCTTTTTAATGGGTAATAACACTTACGCAGTTGCGATTAATGAGTCAGGTTTTTTGGGATTTTTGC
>JAYKHH010000428.1:0-3543 GCA_035285265.1 Leptolyngbyaceae cyanobacterium
CCGCGATATCTACTTGGCAAAGACTGCACTCATTCCGAACCTCAGTAGACTCTAGAGCGCCCATGGAATTATCATCCTTGGCGTACCGTATCTTGACAACCCTCTGATCTCATGGGTTATATGACGCAACACCAACCATCCCTTGGGTGTGCTAGCACTTAAAGTGAGAGAAAATGTAGATACCACGGTAAGCCCCAATGCGAATCACTCTTGATATTCCTGATCAACTTATTCAAGGAAGTGGGCGCAACTCCACAGACTTGATCCGCGAAATTGCGATTCCCTTTGGGACGGCAAAGCCGAACGCCCTTTTTCAATAAGAACTCGTTACCCTGGGCACGGCGAGTAAAATTGCCGGAATGCATCAAATGGAATTTCAAGCCGTGCTATCGGATCGTGGGATTTGCATCCACTATGACCTAGCGGACTATCAAGCCGACATCGAAAGCTTACGGAACCATAACTGGCGATGATTATCATCAGTGATACATCGCCCATCAGTAATCTCGTGCTTATTGGTCAACTTCCCATCCTCAAGGCTCTCTACCAACAAGTGATCATTCCTGAAGGTGTTTTTCAGGAAATTCTAGCCCTAGAAACGTTTGGAATTGATACTTCCTTCCTTCAAGCCGCAGATTGGATTGATGTTCAACCTGCTAGCGATCGCGCATTGGTCGAAACGTTAGAGTCTGAACTGGATCGAGGAGAAGCTGAAGCCATTGCTCTGGCGATTGAACTGAGAGCGGATCGGCTTCTGATTGATGAGCGGATTGGTAGACGAGTTGCCCAACACTATGGCCTAAAAATTACGGGTCTGTTAGGAGTACTGGTATCGGCCAGACAAGAAAATCTCATTTCCGAGTTAAAACCTATTTTGGATCAACTGATCCGACAAGCCAAATTTCGGGTTCACCCAGACCTGTATCGCCAAATTCTGCAAGATGTGAATGAAAAAATTTAATTTACGCAAGGTTACTATCGCGATCGGCCGTCCGCAAAAACCACCCTCGACCCTCAGCCGCCTCTAGAGCGCAAATGGAACCACCCTCCTCGGAGTGGTTGGGGAGCACGGGCGATCTTCCCTTGGGCAAACCTACTATATAGGTTATATAACCGCTATAGTAGGTTTATGTGTTGAGGCTCGAAGCCATGCTGAAAGAACTTTTTGGCGGAAAAGCTCCTGAACAGGTTTTGCTTTATCTTGCTAACTATGAGGAAGGGTATGGTAAAGCGATCGCCGATACCTATGGCATCTCCTTGAGTACCGTCCAAAAACAACTCCAAAAGTTTGAGGATTCAGGATTGCTCGTGAGTCGCTCCGTCGGCAAAACCCGTCTCTACACCTGGAACCCACGATCTCCCTTTGTTGAGCAGTTAAAAATGTTGTTAGCACAACGGCTTAAACTCACCCCCAACGAAGAAATCAAAGCCTACTATCGACAACGCCGCCGCCCTCGCAGAGCTGATAAACCCCTTGCAAATCCACGCAGACTTAACCCTAGCTGAAATTGCTGCCATTGTTTCGGATGCTCTCACCCAAGCGGGTATTATTGCCGTGTTATCCGGGGGTGGAGTAGTCACCATTTACTCAGAGAATGAGTACCAGTCGGATGACCTGGATTTCATCTCTCCTGCTGACACTCAACAGTTAGGAGCAATCATGTCTCAACTAGGGTTTAGTAAGCAAGGCAGACATTTTGAGCATCCCAATACCTATTACCTGGTCGAATTTCCACCCTCCCCTTTGATGATTGGAGAACAGTACGTTGACTATCAAGAATGTACGGTGCAACAGATCCATGACCTAGAACTTCGACTGCTGACACCAACTCTATGTGTGATGGATAGATTGGCAGGTTTCTACCACTGGCATGATCGTCAAAATCTAGATCAGGCTGTAAGGCGACACCCCATTGACTATACAAAAGTGAAGTCATGGTCACGCAAAGAAGGGCACCTGAAAAAGTATCAAGAATTTCTAGACTATCTGAAGGACACCTCAAGAAATTTATAAAGCAGGGTCTTACAATTCAGCTGTGAAGTAGGTTGAAGTGACAGATGACAGAAGCAATTCAATCTCCGTGAGGTTAATACCGCGATCGCCCTCCCCTAAAAAACTCGAACCTCAGCAGGCTCTAGAGCGCCAAGGGAACCCCCCTCCTCGGAGTGGTTTGGCAGTACGGGCGATCCCTTCGGTCAGCTTCGCGATCGCACCCGCCTCTGATCGCTAGTTCCAGTTCTAGGCAGCTAGTGTTGCACAGGTGAGATCAACGCGATCGCTGCAATAATCGAAACAGTTTACTGAAGGTGCCAAACTAAAAACAGCGATTCAGAAAAATCGGGGAGACTGGGATGATGACCCTTTCAACGGGGAAGCAAACATCGGGATTAGGAATCGAGGATTTACTTCAAGAGCAGTGATCTCGAATTCTGGCGATCGCCCAAAAGCATGGAGCCTACAATGTGCGGGTATTTGGTTCAGTCGCACGAGGAGAAGCCACTGAGAAGAGTGACATTGATTTCTTAATTGATTACGACCTAGAAAAAATTAGCGCTTGGTTTCCTGTGGGTTTAATCCATGATTTAGAAGATCTATTGCACCGCAAGGTGGATGTGGCCTTGTCTGATTCAGTGCATCCCTTTATTCGCGATCGCGTTTTGCAAGAAGCCGTTCAATTATGAAAGATCCGAAACTCTATATCATCCATATTTGAGAATGTATGGCTCGAATTGAGCAATACACGATGCATGGCAAGGATGATTTTTATGCCGATATCAAAACTCAGGATGCAGTGATTCGGAACTTAGAGACCTTGGTAGATGCAATGCAGCAGTTACCTAATGATTGGAAAGCAACTCGTCCAGAAATCAACTGGCGTGATGTGGCTGATTTCAGAAATGTACTGGCGCACCAATATCTTGAAGTTTATTTGGCTGCTTTTGCTGCTTTCGCCTGCCCCTGCATCTTCTCAAAGTTCATCGCACTCACCGCAAAGGTAACCACGAGAATGCCGATAATCTGAATTTGCTGGAGGGCAGTTCCCTTGCCAGGAATGATCAGGAATGCCAGCAGGGCTGTCATCACAGGCCCGCTCGACGCGATAATAGAAGCCCGTGCCGCTCCCATAAATCGCACGCCAAAGTTGTTAAAGAGATAGCCAATAAGGGTAAGGATCCCCAGGATAATTCCCCCCACAATAATGCCGGGACGATTTTCAGGGCTGACTTGGGCACTGAGGGCTGCGGGAAGGGGAGCCATTAAACTGATACTAGACAGAACAAAAATTGTACTGAATTGAATCAGACTGACGGGGACGGGATGAAGCTTCTGAAAGCCAAGTTGCATGAAAATCAGGTAAAAGGCAAAGGCTATCCCTGAAACAACGGCGGCAGCGACTCCCAGTACAGAAATGTTTCCGGCTGTGACCAGGTTGGGGAAGGCAGCCAAAATGACCCCTAGGCAAATGGCAACCATAACGCCGATTCGTAAGGGACTAGGGCGATCGCCAAAAAATAACCAAGCCAACGGAACGGTGATAATTG
>JAYKHH010000429.1:0-3048 GCA_035285265.1 Leptolyngbyaceae cyanobacterium
AAAACCCCGCTGGCTGAGCGAAGTCGAAGCCAAAACCCAAGAGTCGATCGTCAATTTAATTCAGCCCAGCCACTTACTACTTCGCATGGTCTTCCCAGATCTGCCCCAATGCTAGAAAAGCTGAGTACCATTGGGTCAAACTATCATCGGTTAACCGAGCATAACAACCGTAGGTCTTGCCCAGCCTTCTCCATCTACTTCTCTGCGTCCTCCCCTGCCCCTCTCAACTGATCATGAGCTTCAGAGGTTGCTTGAAAAGTCCTGCAGTGTGAGAGGGAACACCCAGAATGGAGAACTGCCCACCGTAGAATCTGGCTTTCAAAGCGTCTTTGAGTAGGACGCGAGGGATGTCTATCCTTCACGCACCCCTTTTCAAGCACCCTCTCAGTCGGCCCCTGTCTTCGCGTTAATATGTAAAAAATAGCGACCTTACTTCAAGCAGTGACTTATCCACTATGAATCAACCGATCCAGGCCGTTCAGTCTCCCTATTATGGAGGAGATACCTACTATCGGACACCTCCTAGAAACCTAGAATCTTTACTGCTGAAGGAGCGAATCGTCTACCTAGGGCTTCCTCTCTTTTCCTCAGATGAGATCAAACAGCAAGTGGGCATCGACGTAACCGAGTTGATTATTGCCCAATTGCTCTATCTGCAATTTGACGACCCCGAAAAACCCATTTATTTCTACATCAACTCTACAGGCACCTCTTGGTATGGGGGCGATGCGATCGGCTATGAAACCGAAGCCTTCGCCATTTGCGACACGATCAGCTACATCAAGTCCCCGGTTCACACCATTTGTATCGGTCAGGCGATGGGTACTGCGGC
Organism: Leptolyngbyaceae cyanobacterium; assembly: GCA_035285265.1. Taxonomy (GTDB): domain Bacteria; phylum Cyanobacteriota; class Cyanobacteriia; order JARCMD01; family JARCMD01; genus JAYKHH01. Next base: position 833 of record JAYKHH010000429.1, read on the forward strand.
CATGATCTTGGCTGCAGGTGCCAAGGGGCATCGCGCCAGCCTTCCCCACGCCACCATTGTCCTCAACCAATCCCGCACTGGAACTCGTGGACAAGCCACAGATATCCAAATCCGGGCCAAGGAAGTTCTGGCCAACAAAACCGCCATGCTAGAAATTTTCTCGAAGCATACGGGCCAGACGGCTGAGAAGATTGCCAAGGATATGGATCGGATGTTCTATCTGACCCCTGAAGCTGCCAAGGAGTACGGCCTGATTGACCGTGTGTTAGCAAGCACGAAGGAACTCCCTAAACCCTTGCCTGCCCTTACCTAGAAGTCTGTCAACCTGGAGTTGACCCATCGAGAAATCCTGAAAGTGTGGTTTTTGGAGAGGTGACCCCTCCTCCAGAAAACCAAGACAAAGCCTTCGTAATTATTTAAGCTCTCAAGGAGTAAATCTATGCCCATTGGTGTTCCTGAAGTTCCTTACCGCCTCCCTGGTAGCCCCTACGAACAGTGGGTTAGTATTTACACCCGACTTCAGGTAGAACGTATTCTCTTCTTAGGTCAGGAAGTGACCGATGGTTTGGCGAATCGTCTGGTTGCCACCATGCTGTACTTGGATTCCGACGATCCCACCAAGCCGATTTATCTTTATATCAACTCTCCGGGCGGTTCCGTGACCGCAGGCATGGCGATTTATGACACCATGCAGTACATCAAGGCGGATGTGGTGACTATTTGTGTGGGGCTAGCAGCCTCGATGGGGTCTTTCCTATTAATGGCAGGCTCCAAGGGCAAACGGTTAGCGCTTCCCCATTCTCGGATCATGATCCACCAGCCCTCTGGCGGCACCCGGGGACAAGCAACCGACATTGAAATTGAAGCCAAGGAGATTGTGCGGATTCGCAAGCAATTGAATCTCATCTATGCCGATCGCACCGGAAAACCCCTAGAGAAGATCGAGAAAGATATGGATCGAGACTTCTTTATGTCGGCTCAAGAAGCCCTGGAGTATGGCTTGATTGACCAAGTGATTGAGGAACGACCCTAGGAAATTTTGGATTTTGGATTTTGGATTTTAGATTGCTCCTGAACGCGATGGGTCATTATTTCTTGCCCCCCTTTATAAGGGGGGTGGGGGGGATCTCTTCATTAGGACTAGTTAGACAAGAAATTAATTCCCCTCAATCCCCCTTACTAAGGGGGACTTACAGATGCAAGTGGCCTATCGCGTGACAGTAATTTAATCTACTATCCTTAAGTTTATTGGGCTGATCGGGCAGCTTAATCCAAAATCCAAAACCTGTCCTGAGCGAAGTCGAAGGATCCAAAATCTAAAATTCCGCATGAATCTTGCCGATTGCTACCGATTATTGGGTTTAAGGTCAGGTGCATCCTTTCAAGAAATCAAGGCATCTTACCGTCGTTTGGCGCGGCAATATCATCCCGATGCCAACCCTGAAGATCAGCAAAGCAAGGATAAATTCATTGCCGTAACTGAGGCGTATAGATATCTGATGGAGGTGGTGAAACCCACGGAGGAGGAGACACTTTCGGCATCGGGAGCCTCAGCCCCCCCTTCCAATCCCCAGGAATCGCAACCGTCGCCTACTGCTGAAATCAAGGTAAAGGTAACTCGCAAACCTCCACCGATTCAAATTAATCCTGAACTGTCCCCTTTAGAGCAAGAACTGAAACGCACCTCCTACGAGCAACTCCAGCAACACCTGAAGTATCAACGCTTTCCCAGGGCGATCGCCCTTGTGGAAGGTCTAGCCCAACGGATTCCCAAAGACCCAGAAATCCGCCAATGGCAAGCCATTACCTATCAACGCTGGGGCCGTCACCTAATCCGAGAGAAACAACTGGATAAAGCTAGGATTTACCTAAAAAAAGCCCTGCGTACAGACCCCCATAATCGTTCTCTGTGGTCTGAGGTAGAAAAAGACTTTCGCCGTATTGAAGAACGTTTTTGATTCCAAAACCTGCGCCTCCTATGTCTGAGTCTGCCACCTCTACACCGACTATTACGATCACGGTTAAGCTGTTTGCAGCCTACCAGGAAGCCTATGGTTTACCGGAAATCGACTTAGTGCTTCCATCTGGAAGCACGGTGCTGGACGTTCGCGATCGCCTCATCCAAGAACACCCAGAATTAACCCAGTGGCGTGACCTCACCCGCTTTGGGGTCAACCTGCAATTTGTCGAGCCAGATACCTTGTTACACCCAGGGG
>JAYKHH010000430.1:0-4336 GCA_035285265.1 Leptolyngbyaceae cyanobacterium
TAGGAAATATATCTTTGAGCGCGATCGCTACCAATGCCAAAGCTGCGGCCAAACCAATGCAGAAACTGAGCTAAACGTCGATCATATTATTCCGTTGGCGCTAGGAGGTGCTAACGACATCAGCAACTTTCAAACGCTGTGTCGTTCTTGCAATCAGGCTAAAAAGCATCATCTAGACCCTCGCTTCCAGCGACGTTATCAAGATTAACCGACATCCCAATAGGGTTTACCAAGTCGAAGTTGAGAGCCACCGAACTTGCATCAATGCCCCAACCCTATTGTCAGTAGTAATATTTTTATTAAAAACAATAAACCCACCCAAGATTCAACCGTTAGGGAAGGTCACGGCATACCCTTCGGGATGTATCGGACTCAATGCCTGAAAGCACTTTGTCCCTACATACTGATTCCTGCATACTTATTAAGGCGAGTTGGCCTAATGCTTTACCCTGAATGGGTGCGATCGCACCAGCAAATCAACCCTCTCTAACACAAGTCGAATTCAAAAGAGAAAAGGCATGGGTCAGGACCATGCCTACTTCAAGAACTGCCGTCTACACCTCTACTGTAAAAGTAGGCTTGACAGGGCTGTCACTACCATTAGTGAGATTCATTGCTGAACCATTCGGACTATTAGCCCGATGGAATCTGTGAACAAGCAAAATCCTGCAAGGGCATGTAAACTTAAACAAGTAGTGTTGTATTCTTAGTCACCACCCTTGAGTATGAGTTACTGTCTCAATCCAGATTGCCAAAGACCGAGTCAGAACCTACCCAAGGCGAAGTATTGTCAAGGTTGTGGTGAGGAACTGCTGCTGAAAGAACGGTATCGCCCCTTAAACGTAATTGGGCAAGGGGGGTTTGGCAAAACCTTTTTGGCAATTGACGAACATATCCCCTCACAACCTCGTTGCGTTATTAAGCAACTCGTTCTGCAAGGGCACTCGGCTCAAATTTCTCGCAAGGCAATTGAGCTATTTGAACAAGAGGCTGTCCGGCTTGAACAGCTTGGCAAGCATCCCCAGATTCCAGAACTCTATGGTCATCTAGAGCAAAAGGGGAAGCTGTACATCATTCAAGAGTTTATTGAAGGGCAAACTTTAGCCGAGGAGGTTCAACAACAAGGAGCTTTTACAGAGCACCAGATCCGAAGTCTTTTGAATCATTTGCTACCAGTTTTGCAGTTCATTCATCAAGGACAGATCATTCACCGAGATATCAAACCAGAAAATATTATTCGCCGTAAATCCGACCATCGGTTAGTTTTGGTGGACTTCGGAGCAGCGAAGGAGGTGACCCAGACTGCCTTGGTGAAGACAGGTACCAGCATTGGCAGTGTAGGCTATCTGGCACCAGAGCAAGCCCATGGTAAAGCAGTATTTGCTAGCGATTTTTTCAGTCTTGGAGCGACCTGCATTAGCCTGCTGACTCAGACTGAACCTTGTAATTTGTATGACCCGCTGGAAAACCGTTTTGTCTGGAAGCAGAAAATTATTAAACCGGTAGGGAATGAATTAATTCAAATTCTAGACAGGATGACGCACTGTTTAGTAAAACAACGTTATCAATCTGCTTCTGAAGTTTTACAAGCATTAAATCCTCAAGAATTAAGAACTTCTACAAGCTTAACCACTGTATCAGTAGCATCTAAGCTTCAAACATCTCCTATTCCACCTAGAGCACCGACCCTCTGGATAACCGCAGGTGTTGTTACTTTTAGTTTCCTAGGGGCTGGATTACTGGGATGGCAGCAACTTTATTCAAATCCTCTATCCAGCCCTACAGCAATAGACAAAAATGATCCTGAGTTGCAAGCACAACCTCGATTAGATACTACGTCAGTACCTCCTACACCCTCACCTCAACCACCCTCGCCATCTTTGCCTAAGCCTGTAAACTCAAATTCAGATATTTTGCTGCCTGCACCTAACGAACAGATACCTCCTGCTTCTACCTATTCAGAGACTGCTCCACTTCGTAGAGTTACTCCAATTACTGTTAGCCCCAATATTTTACGGCAAGTCCAAAATTCAATTAGGCAACGAGTTCTTGCCCCTTCTACTCAACCCATCGAACCAAGCTCAAACCCTTCCTTGGAGACAACAATAGAATCTGATGATGTAGCAGAAATATCTAATCAGACACAACTTAATAACCAGCAGAACAGTTCTGCTCAACCTCAAACTGATCTCCAGCCGTGGGAAATTACAGATGTTGAAGATCCCCCAGAGGAGATTGAAGATGCTATCGGGAGTAACCAGCCCTGAATCCAAGAGCTAAAAATATATCAAACCTTCGGGATTAGAGAAATTTCTGTAGAGGCAAAGCATTGAGGCAATTGCCTTGAACACCTAACCCACCTCTACCTGCCCAAAGCTGCACCCTGAATGTCTGCGATCGCCCCAGGGATTCAGCATAGATATTCAGCATAGTTCCCAGATTCACATCACCCCTGTGGATTTGTAGGTGCGATCTCCTTAGCAATCCCCACAATCCAGACATCTCTGCTTGGAAGGGCGAAGCATTCAGAAGGAAATTGAGAGTGAGGTATTGGATTCCAATGGCTGAATGCTTCGCCCCTAACTGCTACTGGGGTGGATTTGCCTCATGGTTAGCCCCATCCTAATTTTTGTGTTTGCTCACCTAGACTGATTGCTGTTGGCTGGCAGTAACCAGATCAAAGACTTTTTGGAGCAGGAAGGGTGGTATCTACAAAAAATACGCCAAAAGCTTGTACATCAAGCCTTTTAGTTCTTGGGATGTACTTAATTAGATTGCGAATTATTACATATCCTAGCTAGATTTATGCCTTGGAGTAGTAGCCGTTTGACATAGATAGGGGGATGCGATTTGAATTGTGAGAATAAACCCTGCGGTAAATCTCCGCACTTCGAGGTGTGCCTCCTCTTAACTGAGGAGCGCTGTATTCAGTTACAGGATAAAATTTATGACCCTTTTCAAATCCGTTACTCTTTTAGGCATTGCCTTCATTCTCGGTGGTACCCCCACCATTGTTCAAGCTGAAATGCCCTCCACGGCCATCGCACAGACGAGCGCAGTGGAATTTTACAATCGGGGCGTGGATAAAGCCAACAAAAAAGACTATAAGGGCGCGATCGCCGACTACACCCAAGCCATCCAGTTGAATCCCAAGTACGCCATTGCCTATTTGAATCGAGGCGTGGCTTACCGCAAACTCAAAAACGACCAAAAAGCACTGGCAGACTACAGCCAAGCCATTCAACTCAAACCCAATTATTCCCTGGCTTATTACAATCGGGGGAATGTGCGGGACGACCTGAATAACCCTAAAGGTGCGATCGAAGATTACACCCAAGCCATTGAGATTGATCAAGAGTGGGGAAGTCGGGGTATTGCAGATGCTTACTACAACCGGGCTTATGTACAGGCTCGGTTGAAGCAACGCAAAGGTGCGCTTGCAGACTACCAAAAAGCTGCTGACCTTTACAAAGCAGCAGGACAAACGGAAGACTACGAAGATGCCATGAAGCAAGTCAGAAGACTGCAGTAAGGTGTCTGCTTGTCAAACACCCTCTCATCAGCGTTAGCTCGATGAACGGGGCATCCCTAGGGAATGCCCCAAATATTTACACAAAGAATTTAATACTCCTCAAGCGGAATCCTTGGACAAGCCGCTATTTTGTCTGAGATGAGCAATTAGCAGCAGTTCAGGGGGAGTGCAACGTAAAATAAAGAAACGTAATAATCAAGAGACTTTAATCTATGTCGGTTTTGGCAACGAAAGGCTTTGCATACGCAGGCACGATCGCAGTTCTGGCACTGTTGATTGTGGTGCATGAACTGGGGCACTTTTTGGCAGCGCGGGCCCAAAATATCCATGTCAATCGGTTTTCGATTGGCTTTGGGCCGATTCTCTGGAAATATCAGGGGCCAGAAACTGAGTATGCGATTCGGGGATTTCCTCTGGGGGGATTTGTTGGGTTTCCCGATGATGATCCGGAGAGCAAAATTCCCGCAGATGATCCCAACTTGTTGCGAAATCGACCCGTGTGGGATCGGGCGATCGTGATTAGTGCGGGGGTGATTGCAAATTTAATCTTTGCTTATTTGATCCTGATCCTTCAAGTTGGTATCGTGGGCATCCCTCAAGGCTTTAATTTTCAGCCCGGAGTCCTGATTCCCCAGGTGGTTGCAGAGTCGTCCGCTGCTGCTGAAGCAGGGATTAAGGCAGGAGATATTGTTCTAGCCGTCGATGGTCAGACCCTAGGCGCGTCTGAGCAAGCAGTGCCAGAACTGATGCAAGCTATTCAAAGTCATCCCGATCAACCCCTCAAGCTCACCCTGCAACGGGAAG
>JAYKHH010000431.1:0-4748 GCA_035285265.1 Leptolyngbyaceae cyanobacterium
GGACAGTGACCCCGCTAAACGTAACGTATTTGGCTTGATTGAGGCCAACCCAGACCTAGCACGGGCAGGAATTCGCCTCCGGCAGTTTGGGCAAACCATTATTGAATTGTTGGGTGCACGGAAAATCCATGCGGCTTGGTCAGTTCCCGGTGGGGTGAGATCGCCCCTCTCTGAAGAAAGCAGACAATGGATTCGAGATCGCCTTCCGGAGTCCTTAGCTACTGCCAAATTGGCGATCGGGCTGTTCAAGAATATGTTGGATGGCCCCCTCAAAGATGAGATTGGGATTTTTGGTGAATTTTCCTCTCTCTTTATGGGACTGGTCGGCAAAAATGGTGAGTGGGAACACTACGGCGGTCATCTGCGATTCACCGATAGCCAGGGCAATATTGTGGCTGACAACCTCAGCGAAGATGACTATCAAGAATTTCTAGGGGAAGCGGTTGAACCCTGGTCTTACCTGAAATTTCCCTACTACAAGCCTCTGGGCTATCCCAATGGCATTTATCGGGTGGGGCCACTCGCGCGGCTGAATGTATGTAGTCATATCGGCAATCAGGAAGCGGATCAAGAGTTACGGGAATTGCGCGATCGCGCCGGGGGTGTGATTACCTCTTCTTTCCTCTACCACTACGCCCGTCTGGTTGAGATCCTGGCCTGTTTAGAAAAGATTCAAGAATTGATGGATGACCCGGATATTGTATCCACTAGAGTTCGTGCCCAAGGCGGTGTGAATCAACTGGAAGCGATCGGGGTCAGCGAAGCGCCTAGGGGTACTCTATTTCACCATTATCAAGTGGATGAAAATGGCTTGATCAAGAAGGTGAATTTAATCATTGCGACGGGACAGAATAACTTAGCAATGAACAAAACGGTGACTCAGATTGCCAAGCAATATATTCATAACAATGAGATCCCAGAGGGAATGTTGAATCGCGTAGAAGCTGGGATTCGGTGTTTTGATCCCTGCCTCTCGTGTTCTACCCATGCAGCGGGTCAAATGCCCCTCCATGTGCAACTAGTAGCGGCTAATGGCACTGTTTTGAATGAGGTATATCGGGATTAAAAACTAGTGACTAAAGGGGTCTGTAAATAAGGGGGTTAATAAGAGGATCCCCCCTTGGAAAGGGGGGCAAATCTCTAAAAACTCTTACGCGAACGAAAAGCCACCAATAGGAGTAAATCTCTAAAAAGCCCCCCTTCTTAAGGGGGGTAGGGGGGATCTCTTATAGATTCAGCCAATCACAACTATTCCAAAACCATTCAAAGGTTAGGGCGAACCATCTTGTTAACTAAAACAAAAACAACCTACTTAGTAATTGGTTACGGCAACACCCTACGCCATGATGATGGTGCGGGATACAAAGTTGCGGAAGCGGTGGCAGACTGGGGAATAGAGGGAGTGAGATCGCTCCCTCTTCACCAACTCACTCCAGACCTTGCTGAAGCAATTGCCCATGCCAAAATTGTGATTTTTGTAGATGCGGTTGCCGAGACTCCTGAAGCCCAACCTACAATCAAAGTAGAGCGATTAGAACCCAGTTCCAGGGAAACGTTTACGGGACATTGTGCAGATCCGCGATCGCTGCTTGCCTTTGCAAAAATTCTTTACGGAACCCTACCCATTGCCTATCGAATTTTGATTCCAGCTTTTGATTTTAGCTTTGGAGAAATGTTCTCTCCAATCACTGAAGCTGGCATCTCTATTGCACTATCAAAAATTAAAGAATTGATTCGGTTTTCAGAGATAGAAAGACGGGAATAATAGAAATATAGGAAGGATTTTTAGGTCTTTAATACCTGATCTCTATTCAATCTTTTGGAGGCATTTATGACAACAGATAATCTATCCCTAGAAGAAAGGATTCAACAGGCAACGGATGAAGCTCATGCAGTTACGGAAAAGTATGGGGCAGATTCTAAGGAAGCTGCCGTTGCCTGGGACACCTTGGAGGAATTGCACGCAGAAGCGGGGCATCAACGCACAAAGAATGCTGATAAGACAGCGTTTACAGAATACTGCGAGGAGTTTCCAGACGCCCCCGAAGCCAGAATGTACGACACATAGTAGACCTTGGTAGTTTCTTGTTCCCTCCCCTTTGCTCTAGCGAAGCGGTGCGCTAGCACGGGAGGGTTAGGGTGGGGTAAATTCGGGGACTAGGACTTAAATAAAAAATGTTGATATACTTCCGGATTCCCCACTACACCCCGAATTACCCCCCTTAGTCCCCCCTTGCAAAGGGGGGAGACAAGATCCAGTTACCTCCCCTTTGCTAAGGCAGAAATTGGAGCCATGACCATGCATGAAGTTGGAATTATGGAAAACACCCTGGACATTGCCTTAGACCATGCCAACCGTCAGGGAGCGACCCAAATTCACCACATGACCCTACGAGTGGGGCAACTGTCGGGCGTGGAAGCCGATGCCCTTGCTTTTGCCTTTGATGTTGTCATGCAAGGCACGATCGCAGAACACGCCCAACTCACCATTGATTTAGTGCCAGCGATTTGCTTCTGTCCTACTTGCCAGCAAGAATTCCAGCCTACTGATTGGATCTACGAATGTCCGACGTGCCATCAGTTCTCGACGGATCTGCGCCAGGGTAAAGAACTTGAACTTGCCTCTATGGAGGTTTCTTAACGATGTGCCAGGATTGCGGTTGCACCAATATTCAAGAGATTGCGATTGACGGAGAAATCCATCATCCCCATTCCCATGATCATTCCCATGACCATGACCATGCTCACCCTCATTCTCATGAGCATGGTCATTCCCATGAACCTCATAGTCACGGGCATTCTGGTGTGGGGATTGCAATGCAATCTCTGGGCCTACCCGATAGATTGGGGGCAACCACGGGGGGATTGCCCCTACAAGTTCCTGACCTTCAGTCTAGCCCTCAAACCCTTGCGGTTCATACTTCTCTACTCTCTAAAAATGACCGTTTAGCCGAGCGAAATCGAGGGTATTTCCAGGCTAAGGGGTTACTGGCGTTGAATGTTCTGTCCTCACCGGGTTCAGGAAAAACGACGCTGATTGAACGTACGATTCGAGATCAGGGCGATCGCTCCTCCCCCCTACGGATTGGCGTGGTTGTGGGCGATCTGGCTACAGACAATGATGCTCAGCGTCTACGCAGTGCCGGAGCACCTGCTGTGCAGATTACCACGGGTAATGCCTGCCATCTGGAAGCCGATATGGTGGCACGGGCCATGGCTAACTTGGATGTGGATGCCCTGAATGTCTTGGTGATTGAAAATGTAGGCAATCTGGTTTGCCCTGCCGCCTATGACCTAGGCGAAGCCCTACGGGTAGCACTGCTATCCGTGACGGAGGGGGAAGATAAACCGCTGAAGTATCCCACCCTGTTTAAGTCTGCGGATGTCGTCATCATTAACAAGATCGATATTGCCGAAGTCGTGGGATTTAACCGGGAACTGGCGATCGCGAACATCCAACGAATCGCCCCTCAGGCAACCCTGTTTGAAGTCTCGGCCCGAACGGGGCAGGGCATGGAAGCCTGGTATGCCTACCTGGACACTGCGCTCCAACCACAGGTGGGAGGTTAGGGTATGGCTCCGGCGATCGCTCCTACGGTTCCAACTCCACAACGCCTGCATCTGACGATTCAGGGGATGGTGCAAGGGGTAGGCTTTCGCCCCTTTGTGTACAGCCTTGCCACGGAGTTAGGGTTGGTCGGCTGGGTGAAAAATTCAACCCAGGGGGTTTCGATTGAAGTCGAGGGACTGAGGGATCGGCTAGAAACCTTTATGGAGCAGTTGCAATCCCAAAAACCGCCCCATGCTGATCTGCAAACCTTAGAAGCAGATTGGTTGATGCCGCTGATTGGCTACTCCAAATTCGAGATTCGGACTTCAGATTCGGCAACTTCCCCAGGTAAATCGGCTCTGATTCTGCCTGACCTCGCCACCTGTCCCGATTGTTTGCAGGAAATCTTTGATCCTCACAATCGTCGCTACCAGTATCCCTTCACCAACTGCACCCACTGCGGCCCCCGGTTTAGTATCCTGCAATCCCTCCCCTACGATCGCCCCAACACGACCATGGGACGATTCCAGATGTGTGCCGCGTGCCAAGCCGAGTACGAAAATCCCCGCGATCGCCGATTTCACGCCCAACCTAATGCCTGCCCGTCCTGCGGTCCCCACCTAGAACTCTGGGACAGCAACGGTCAGGTATTAGCAACCAGTAACGTAGGGGCGCATAGCCATGCGCCCTTGACCTCTGCGCCTCTCACCATGACAACGGAAGCCATTCGTCAGGGCAAGGTGGTGGCAATTAAAGGACTGGGCGGTTTTCATCTAGTGGTAGATGCCCGCAATCAAGCCGCAGTCCAAACCCTCAGACAACGCAAACACCGCCCCGACAAACCCTTGGCTATCATGGCTCCCAGCCTGGATTGGGTGTTGGGGCACTGCCAAGTGTCCAAAGCGGAAATCCAACTCCTCACCGCTGCTGAAGCCCCAATTGTGTTGCTCCGTACTATCTCTGGTGTGGACGCTAGTGAATCGATCGCCCCCGTCGTTGCCCCTGGCAATCCCTACTTGGGTGTGATGCTCCCCTACATGCCGCTCCACCATCTGTTAATGGCAGAGCTAGGATTTCCCATCGTCGCCACCAGTGGCAACCTCTCTAGCGAACCCATCTGCACTGATGAACAGGATGCCCTAAAACGACTCAGTGCGATCGCCGATCTCTTCCTCATCCACAATCGCCCCATCGCCCG
>JAYKHH010000432.1:0-7497 GCA_035285265.1 Leptolyngbyaceae cyanobacterium
GTATCGTACCAAGCTAAGACAAACCAGACCCGATAGCGCAGGGTGGTAGACACAGGGAGCTGATGAATCTCTACAGGATAACCGAAGCGATCGCGAGCAGCATCATTAGCACTCCATAAGCAGATACCTGATCCCGTATCAAAAAAATAACGCAGTTGATAGATCACCATTCAATTGTATTTCTAGATACATTCACTTTCAGGATGGGAAGTCAGTCAAGATCGCTGGGCTTTTCTGTACGTTGCCTTACGTATTTGTAGCGGGAACAACCTTGATTATTAGATTTTTATGGCAAAATCATTTGTATTAGATTTTTCACCGTATACATTGAAGCCTCTGTGATATGGATTGGAGTTGGGAACAGTGGAAACGCCCCATCCGCAACCACTTAAAGTACAGCAAGTCTTTGCTGCGTGGGTATCCTTTCTCTTACACCCGTCAACAAAATCCTGAACAAGCTGATCAGTATCCATACCTATGGGGAGAGTCAGTAACCCCGATCCCAGACCGTGGCAGTCCCGAAATTCGACAAAACCGGATCTGGAATCTGCAACTTGCCGCCAGTCGCATCAATTACCTCCGACTCGATCCCCAGAAGATTTTTAGCTTTTGCGATCGCGTTGGTGAACCCACTCTCTCTAATGGCTTTCGCGCAGGCCCTGTGTTTGTCAGGGGTGAAGTTAGTACTGGCGTGGGTGGTGGCTTGTGCTTGCTTGCTACCAATGTATTCAACACGTTTTTGGGGGCAGATTGTCAGATCCTAGAGCGCCACTGTCATAGTATCGATGCCTATGGCGAAGGGCGCTTCTATCAACTCGGTCAAGATGCTGCGGTTGCCTATGGCTACAAGGATTTGATAGTCCGAAATTCCAGCCCTGTCCCTCTCCAAATCCGCTTTCAGGTGTTGCCTGAGGTGGGTAAAGTTACCTCTAGCTTGTGGGGCAAAGCGCCCTGCCAATTCAAAGTCAAGCTTGAATCTACGGTTTTACAGGAAATCCCTGCTCCAGCAGAAGATGGCATCTCAGGATGGATCATCAAAACAGTACGCTACGTCCGCGATCGCCCCAACCCTGATCCAGATAGCAGCATAGATTCTGAAGCCCCAGAAACCCTCTGGCACCCCAATTATCACGCCACCAGCATCTACCAACCCTGTACCCGATCCTAAACCATGCCGTTGGCCCCCTCTGGGAAGGGCGTAGCATCCGGGCGAGCCTGCTCACGAAGAAGTTGAGACCGTTGCCGGATGATCCGCCCCTGCAGGTATCCCAATCCACAACAAGCCTGCTCTGAGTCTGTCGAAGGATCCAAAATCTTCAAGAGGGCCACCACGGGGGGATTGCCCCTACTGCAGATCTCAATCCAAAATCCAAAATCCAAATGTCTTCTGACACCTAACACCTAATCCCGATCGCCAAATAAAAGCCGACCCGGTCGAATCATCGTGGCTCCGGCTTGAATGGCTAAGGGGTAATCCCCTGACATCCCCATAGAGAGATGCCGCATTTGTAGATTTAACCAAGGCTGCTGACGGATTTGAGTGGCCAATTCCTGGGTTTGCTGAAAAACCTGGAGAACCCCTGCAGGATCTAAGCCAGCAGGGGGGATGGTCATTAAGCCCTCGATCTGTAAGTTGGTCAGTTGATCGAGGGCCGGTAAGTCAGCCCATAGCTCCGACACGCTCCAGCCAAATTTGCTGGGATCGGGCAGAATTTTCACTTGTAGGCAAACCTGGGGCTTACGATCTAAGGTGACCGCCAATTGGTCTAATCGCTGAGCTAGGGCTAGGCTATCTAGCGAATGAATCCATTGGAAATGTTCCAGAGCCTTTTTAGCTTTGTTGCTTTGCAAATGCCCAATGAAGTGCCAAGTGACACCTGGCAAATCCTCTAGCTGAGCTTGTTTTGCCTCTGCTTCTTGGATGCGGCTTTCCCCAAAGTCGCGCACTCCCGCATCATAAGCAGCCCGCATTGCATCGACAGACACCTGTTTGGTGACTGCAATTAACCGAACGTGATCGGGGATACCCTGGCGGAGATGGAGGATGTGTTGGGCGATCGCATTAGACACAACGGTTTACCAACCTATCAGGGTCACTAAAATGTTTGCTTATGAACCCCTTGCAGTCGATCATATTCCGTTGATTGCCCTGCTCTACGCAGCAATCGGAGACGATTTTCTACCAAAATTCGAGCATCCGTCCGGCTAATTGGCTCAAACTTCACTCCCGTAGAGGTACTAGTCACCAGAAAAAACAAACGCTGGGCATAGAGTGTTGCAAATAGTTCCCGGCTTTCCTCAAGCAAAGAAACCCTAAAAAGCAGGCCAAAGGTGGGGTGATTTAGATAAGTTTCAACGCTCATTCAGGCAGGTTCAAGCTAAACGGGAGGGTGATCTTCAACGTAACGACTCCTTTCAGAGAGAACAATCAGAAGTATATTCTGATTGTTTCACGGCGATGGTCTTACCTGATGCAGGTAGCCCCAAAGTTTCTCAATTTTGATCAAGCATGTCATCAATTTATGAGAAAGTGTCCTTTTACGCTAGTAAAACTTTCTGCTTTCTTGCATATTGCCGTATTTTCTTCAAAATCACTTCTACACCGCTACAGATTTATGTTACTATCGCTAGGTTAAAACTATATTTCCTTAGGCACAGAAGTATATAGACACAGAAGTATACGCAGAAGTGTCAAGCCAAGGGAAACCATCTTTAGGAAGCATTTGCAAAATTTATTCATGATTAACAGTGGTATGCAGCAGCAGATCCTTCACCCAATGGTGAAATTGCAGCGACAGGTGCGATCGCTCGTTGACTCTAAGTTAATGAAGCCCACCGATAGCTTGTGGAAAATTGCGTTTCTGTATGGCGACGAATGGCCTCGCTGGAAACAAGAACTTCAGGCATTTGACTTCACCATGCAAGACCCGGTCAGTGAGTTACTAGCGGTTGAAAGCTGGGAAGATCCGGAATCCTAAGGATGGACTGGGGGCAGGAGCAGCATAGGATACGCCCATGCTGCTCCTGGCTCAAATCGGTTTGTTATAGGCTGCGATCGCCCCTTGGGTGGCAAGGTTTAAAACTTGCACTTGGGCGTTAATTGCCTGCTCTTCCCAAGGAACAGCCATCGCTGCTGCCACCGCTGCTGCCTGCTGAATGGGGGCCAGGGCGAGTAGGGTTGGCCCTGCACCACTGATCACCAGTCCATAGGCTCCCGCTGCTAGGGCAGCGGCACGTACGGCTGTGTATCCAGGAATTAAGGGTTCGCGGTAGGGTTGATGAATTTTGTCCTGCAAGGCAGCTTGCAGCCAACTGGCTGCGCCCGTTTCTAGTCCCCGTAGCAATAAACCCAAATGGGCAATATTGAAGATGGCATCTGCGCGGCTATAACTGGGCGGTAGCACTCGCCGTGCTGCTGCGGTTGACAGTTCAAAATTGGGAATGGCGACAATGGGCACTATCCCACGATGCCAGGGGATTTCACAGACTTCCCAACTGCCATCTTCACGGGTGGCAGCGAGACGGCAACCACCGAGTAGCGCCGGGACTACGTTATCCGGGTGTCCCTCAATGGCGATCGCAATCTGCATCACTTCTGTGGACTTTAAGGGCAAACCTGCCAACTGATTGGCCCCGACTAATCCACCCACAATTGCAGTTGCAGAGCTACCCAATCCCCTAGCCAGGGGCACTTCTAACTCAATATCAATTTGAACTGGGGGTGGAGCTTGACCGATATGCTGATAAAGCCGTAGAAACGCTTGATAGGCCAGATTGCTTTCATCCGTATTTACCCGTTCAGCATCTAACCCACGCACCGTGATCTGGAAGGCTGGATTCGACCCTGCGGCTAGGGGCGTAAACTGAAAACGGTTATAGAGGGTGAGAGCCGCCCCGATGCAGTCAAATCCTGGGCCTAGGTTAGCGGTGGTTGCAGGAACGGTGACAGTGACTATAGACATTTGTTAACCCTCCAAAATTAAAAGTCACTGCGATCGCCCAGTGCCGTCTTAAGCCTCTCTAACACCTCTGCTACCGGTAGCAGACCTAATTCCCCAGAAGCACGGGTACGAATGCTCAGGCCATTGGATTCCACCTCCTTCGCTCCTACCACAGCCATAACTGGGATCTTGTCTTTTTCAGCATTGCGGATCAGTTTACCGAGGCGATCGCCACTCTCTACCTCCACCCGTGCTCCCAGTTGGCGCATTTGGCTAGCCACCGTTTGGGCAAAGGGCAGTTGATCATCACTCACGGGCAACAAGCGTACCTGAACAGGTGCTAACCATAAAGGAAAATCTCCCACATATTCCTCAATTAAGATGCCAATCAACCGTTCCAAGGAGCCAAAGGGAGCCCGGTGAATCATCACCGGACGCTTACGGGTGCCATCTTCGCCGACGTACTCTAAATCAAAGCGTTCTGGCAGGTTGTAATCTACCTGCACCGTTCCCAACTGCCACTCTCGTTCCAAGGCATCTTGAAAAATAAAGTCCAGTTTGGGGCCGTAGAAAGCAGCTTCACCAATGCCTTCAAAGTAGTCCATGCCCAGGGTTTCCACCGCTCGACGAATCGCCCCCTCCGCTTTTTCCCAAGCTTCATCGGAGCCAATGTACTTATCCGAGGTCGGGTCACGGAAGCTGAGGCGGGCCTTGAAGTTTTTCAGTTGTAAACTGTTAAACACCGTCAAAATCAAGTCCACCACACTCAGAAACTCAGCATCCAACTGCTCTGGGGTGACGAATAGGTGCGAGTCATCCACCGTAAAGCCCCGTACCCTGGTTAATCCCCCCAGTTCACCGGACTGTTCGTAGCGGTAGACTGTCCCAAATTCGGCAAGGCGCATTGGCAGTTCGCGATAGGAGCGCAACTCACTCTTATAAATTTGGATATGGAAGGGACAGTTCATCGGTTTGAGCACAAACCCTTGCTCCTCAACCGCCGCCTGCTCATCCTCGGCCATCAGCGGGAACATGTCTTCTTTATACTTTTGCCAGTGACCCGAAGTTTTAAATAGATCTACCCTGGCAATATGGGGTGTGACCACCCCCAAATAACCGCGCTTAACTTGTTCCTGCTTCAAAAAATCTTCCAAGGTAGACCGCAAAAGGGTTCCTTTCGGAGTCCAGAGGGGCAGTCCGGGGCCTACCACGTCCGCAAAAATGAACAGCCCTAGCTCCTTGCCAAGCTTGCGATGATCCCGTCGGAGGGCTTCTTCCTTACGACGCTTGTGCTCAGCTAATTGGGCAGGAGTTTCCCAAGCCGTTCCGTAAATGCGCTGCAATTGAGCCTTAGTTTCATCCCCCCGCCAATAGGCTCCTGCAACACTTTCTAGCTCAATAGCATCTGGGTTGAGTTGGGCAGTGCTCTCTAGGTGTGGCCCCGCGCACAAATCCCACCATTGGTCTCCCAGATGGTAAATCGTGATCGGTTCCTGTAGTCCCTCCAGAATCTCTAGCTTATAGGGTTCATTCAGGGCAGCAATCCGCCGCTGTGCTTCTTCTCGACTCACCTCTTCCCGAATTACAGGGAGTTTGCGGTTGATGATCTTCGTCATCTCTTTTTTGATGGCTTTTAAGTCTTTTTCCGCAAAGGGTTCTGGATTGTCAAAGTCATAGTAGAAGCCGTTTTCAATCCAGGGGCCAATCGTCACCATTGCCTTAGGAAACAGCTTTTGTACGGCCATTGCCATGACATGAGACGTGGTATGTCGAATCTTTTTTAACGCCTCTGACTCACTGGTACGGGGTAAATAGATTTTCTCAGGCTGTTCTGGGGAAGACATTCGCTGCTGTACAGGATGAAGAGTAGACCTAACTTCAGATCTTGCATGGGTCACAGCTCATGGGACTCTAAATTGAGGGCGGAGTGCTCCCATCAGAATCTCAGTGAACCAGCATCTCAGTACAAGATCTGAACCTAACCCATTGTAGTCGGTGCTTAGGAGGCAAATCCTAACCGACTCAAATCTTGCATTGGTATTGGGTGTGGGGATCAGCGGGAATCCTAGAACCAACCCTCAAGCAGGCAGGTAACCCAGGAGCACTCAATTAAAAAGAAAATTTAAATATTGTAAAGAAACATTAACGGCGTTAATGTTATGTAGGATAAGTATAGTAAACCGATTTATGATGCATGTTTAATTCAAGCCTGCCTGAGCCTGATTTACTCAAAGCCCTGCTGGAACCTTTATTAGAAGACTTCCAATATTGGTTTAAGCGATCGCGCTTACTGCTCGAAACCGAAGAAATCCACTTCTTAGGGGCTCAGCGTCAAGGAGAGCTACTGCTGCGGGTTCAGCAAGCCCAGCAAGAAGTTAGCGCCACCCAGATGTTGATCCAAGCAACGGATGGTCAAGTCGGGGTTGATACTGCTATTTTGATGCCCTGGCATCAGTTAGTAACGGAATGCTGGCAGGTAGCAATTCGGTTTCGCCTCGACTCATCTCCCCCATCCGGAGAAGACGGGAACTGAGAAAAATCTGAGATAACTACTGACCTTTCTTAAAACCATTTTAGAGCTGCTAACTGGGCGGTCGGAAAAACAATGCTACACCTAATTTACATACTCGTTTTTACAATTCTTGCTTTTTTAGCCATTGGTAACTTGATTCGCAGCATGTTAACCCTGGGTCTCGATTACCAGCGAAGTTCTTCGCGATCGAGTTGGTTGGCCTCTGACTCAGATACTTCCCCTCGGCGGAGAGTTCGCTCAGTCCCTCACCCAGAATTTTTGGATGAATCTGGCAATCTGATGAATGAGCCTTTGCTGGTGATGCGCTCCATGACGGTTGAAGATGTTCGTGAACATCTAGATGCCCTCTATAATTCCTCTCCCAGCGCTAGTGGTGAGACACCGGAAGAAGCCTAAAAATTTTGAATTTAGGACGTTTCTCAAAAGAAGCTTCCAAAATGATAGGAGCGTAACACTTTTGCTCTCGTGGACTTTATTAAAGGGCAGAAGCGTTGCGCCCCTAAGCAGATCGTGTAACAGAGAGCTGCGATTTGGCTAAGTTCTTTGCTGGGGATAACCTACGCTAGGTTTTTCTCAGTCGATCGATTGGGATCTGGACTGGAGGTTGTTGAGAGGTCTAAGTTCAAACTCTCTTGATCCATATTTAATGGACATTCGAGGGTCATTCTGGTGGATTTGTGATTCCAACGGGTAGTACCCCTGGCAGATAGGCACAGGTATTGCCGGTCGGGTTCAGATAGCGTGACATCTGTAAATTCAGCACCGTCAATTTTTACCCCTAACAGGCTGCTTTCAGTTAGGTTGGCTTGGCTGAGATCAGCTTTACTCAAGTTGGCCCAATGGAGATCTGCTTTATCCAAAGATGCTTGAGTCAAATTTGCTGCGGTTAAATCTGCCCCTGCCAAGCTAACCCCCCGCAACTTTGCATAGCTGAGGTTACTACTTTTCAGGTTAGCCCCTTGCAAATTGGCTCCATTTAACTTGGCTTCTCGGAGATCAACGCCACTCAGATCAATTCCCGTT
>JAYKHH010000433.1:0-7235 GCA_035285265.1 Leptolyngbyaceae cyanobacterium
GCTACGCTCAGCGAAGCCATCCCCAAAATTCTAGAGGCCATTTGTCAAGCCTTGGACTGGGACTTGGGTGAACTTTGGGAACTCGAAGCCCATACCCAAACGTTGCGCTGCGTAGAAATTTGGCCCCACCTGGCCACAACTGATGTACCAGAACTTAATGCAGTGACTCAAGGCATGACCTTTACAAAAGGGGTGGGGCTGCTAGGTCGGGTTTGGGAAAGTGGGGAGGCAGCTTGGTTGGCAGATGTGACTCAAGAGCCTAACTTCCTGCGAACGAACTTAACAGCGAGAGCAGGGCTGCATGGTGCCTTTGGCTTCCCGATTTTTAGTAGTAGTGAATTTTTGGGGGTAATGACGTTTCTGAGTCGAGAGATCCAGGAACCCGATGAAGATCTGTTGAAAATGATGAGTACGATTGGTGGACAAATTGGCCAATCACTTCAGCGTAAGCGGGCAGAGGAGGAAGTCCAGCGGCAAACGGTGCGATCGCAATTTCTAGCCGACATCGCCCTCCGCATTCGTCAGTCCTTGAATCTGGATAGCATTCTCAACACTGCCGTTGCTGAAGTACAGCAATTCCTGCAAGCAGACCGGGTTGTGATCTATCGGTTTGAATCGGATTGGTCTGGCATTGTTGAAGTGGAAGCGATCGCCCCCGGATGGACGCCTTCCTTAGGCATTCCGGTTGAAGATACCTGCTTCCAGGCAGGTCGATGGCAAGGGTACCAACAGGGCGATATTTTGGTGATCAACAATGTTGCGGATGCCCCCCTCACCCCCTGCCATCGATCCTTACTGGCCCAATTCCAGGTGCAGGCTAATCTGGTGGTGCCGATCTTAGAAAGTGACATCCTCTGGGGGTTACTGATTGCCCACCAATGTGCCCAACCCAGAGTTTGGCAACCCTTTGAAATCGACTTTATGAGTCAGCTTGCCAACCAAGTAGGCATTGCTCTGGCTCAAGCCCGCCTTTTAACCCAAGAGCGGCAACAACGGAAGCAATTAATGAAGCAAAACCAAGAGCTAGAGGTAGCTCGTAAAGAAGCCGAAGTTGCTTCCCAGATGAAAAGTACCTTTCTGGCAACGATGAGCCATGAGATCCGCACCCCCATGAATGCCGTCTTGGGAATGGTGAACTTGTTAGCCGATACTCCCTTGAATGCCGAGCAACGGGATTTCGTCGAAACCATTCGCTCCGGGGGAGATAGCCTACTAACCTTAATTAATGACATCTTAGATTTCTCCAAACTCGAAGCCGGAGAGGTAGATCTCGAAGAATTAAACTTTGATCTTGCCCTTTGTATTGAAGAAGTGGCTGATCTCCTAGCCCCCACAGCCCATATTAAAGGCTTGGAAATTGCCACCTTGATTTATCAAGAGGTTCCGACTCAATTGCAGGGAGATGTGAGTCGTTTGCGCCAGATTTTAATTAATCTGCTAGGGAATGGCATTAAATTTACCCCTACTGGAGAAGTTGTCATTAAGGCTAGCCTGCAATCGGAAACTGCAACCACAGCTCTCATTACCTTCTCAGTCACAGATACAGGCATTGGCATTCCAGTAGATGCCAGAGCTAAATTATTTCAACCCTTTTCTCAATTGGATGCTTCCACCACCCGCAAGTATGGCGGTACAGGTTTGGGATTGGCCATCTCCTCCCAATTAATTGAGTTAATGCATGGAGAAATGGGGGTTGAGAGTACAGAGGGAGAAGGCTCGACCTTTTGGTTTACCCTCCCCTTTCGTAAGCAGCCAGAAAACCTTTCCTCCCCTCCGACCTCTGCTGTCCAGATGGCTCAACTTCAGGGTGTCAGGCTGTTAGTTGTTGATGATAATGCCACCAATCGCACCATATTACGGTATCAAACCAGTGCCTGGGGGATGCAGGTCGATGAAGCAGATGGCGTAAAAACAGCCTTAGAAGCGTTGAACACTGCAGTTCAGGAAGGAAGACCCTATGCCCTTGCCATTCTGGATATGCAGATGCCAGAGGTAGATGGAGAAACCTTGGGATACCAAATTAAAACCAACTCCCAGCTAGCACCTACCCAATTAATTATGCTGACCTCCCTAAATCAGCGGGGCATGTCAAAGCGACTGGTAGAGCTTGGCTTTGCAGCCTATCTCGTAAAACCTGTCAAACAATCTCGCTTGCTGGATTGCATTCTGAAGGTATCTCGTGCGATCGACACCTCGATTCTCAGCACCCTTTCAACCGATCCCCAGATGCTAGACCGGGTTGAAAAGCGATCTATGCCTGAAAAGCACGCCTCAGGGGACCCATCCGCTTTACCCTCCAGATTTTCCAAACTAAAAATTCTCATGGTAGAAGACAATGCTGTCAATCAGAAAGTGATTTTGAAGCAGCTCCAGCGATCTGGATATGAAGCCGATGTCGTGGGTAACGGTCAAGAAGCGTTACAGATTATGGCCCAGATCGACTACGATATCGTGTTGATGGATTGTCAAATGCCTGTTTTGGATGGCTACAACACCACTCTTGCTATTCGCGAAATAGAAGGAGAGGGTAAACATACCATTGTAATCGCCATGACTGCTAAT
This sequence comes from Leptolyngbyaceae cyanobacterium, assembly GCA_035285265.1. Classification (GTDB taxonomy): domain Bacteria; phylum Cyanobacteriota; class Cyanobacteriia; order JARCMD01; family JARCMD01; genus JAYKHH01. The sequence goes on from JAYKHH010000433.1 coordinate 2,563, forward strand.
GCTATGAAGGGAGACCAAGCTAAGTGTTTAGAATCTGGCATGGATGATTACCTGAGTAAGCCCATTCGGAAGGAAGAATTAGTAGCTAAGCTAGAACATTGGCATCAAGTTATTCTGCAAGCGAGTATCCAGGAGCAAATCCCAGTGAGTGAGATGGAGTCCACACCTCTCCTAGAAATTCAAGGGTCACCGGTTAACTGGCAGCATCTCTTAGAAATCTCTGAAGAAGATGAGGAGTTTGCCCTGGATCTATTAGGTTTGTTTATTGAAGATAGCAAGGTGAGTTTGCAGGCTATTGAGACTGCCTTGAGCAATCTAGCTAGCCCCTTAGCAACGGACGAATTGGCTAAAATCGAGCATGCTGCCCATCAAATCAAGGGTGCCAGCAGCAATTTAGGGATTGAGCCGTTTCGCTCATTAGCGGCTCAATTAGAGCAGAAGGCAAAAGATCAACAGTTAGAAGGCATGAAGACCTTACTCACAGACCTAGAGGCCCTTCTTCACCAAGTTCAAACTTTTTGGAACAGTAGAAATTAAGAGTAAACCTCGGCATCCATGGAAATCTCTGGGGTACTCCCACCACCGTTGGCAGATCCCCTCCTGCAACAACTAGGGAGTTTTCACTGGCAAGTTATTGCCGTGATGTCCACCTCCATTCTTCAGGAAGTCCATTCACGTCTTTTAATATTTTTTAACAATCAGTAGGCAATTCCGGTTATCATCCGTGCGGTCATAGCTTAAATAATCAGCAATCCGCTGCATAATTCTTAATCCGCGCCCGTGGTCTTCATCGTTATCTTCTAGTCTGGGCACCTCTTCTAGCTTTTGCGCTAAATCAAAGGGTGCTCCATAGTCCCAGATCCGAATCTCGATCGCCTGAGTAAATCTAATTACTTCAATCTCAATCGGAGTTTCACGGGGCAGATGCTGATGGGCATACTCAACCACATTGTCAAATCCCTCCTTCAGCACCGTTTGACACTGCCACCAGACTGTGATGTCGGGTAAAGGGGGATGATTAAACTCTTCAAACCATGACAAGAGTTGCTCTGAAGTATCCGGGTCTGTATTAACTTTCAAAGAAGTTTTCTTGAGGACTTTCTGCCCATCAAAATTTATCAATGTCATAATACCTGGCTACAAAGACCCACACAGAGTGATACTTATTGTATAAGTAGTCTGGTGGAGTTTGAAAAAAGACTTTTATGAGCAGGTTCTCCCTTAAACCATCTTCATATTTACGAGCAAACGTGCTTCTCCTGAATGGAGGGTGCTAGGATGGCCTATTCTGACTACTTTTGGCATCCTAACCTCTACTCCTAAAAATCTGAATACTGAGTGAGGGGAAGTCAAGCTAATTACAACTAATTAGGAAATCACAACGGTAGCCTCTTGAGCTTAAAGTCAGTATTTTGTTTTGTGATGATGTATCTTTATTAGGCGTATTTAGTTCACCAGAGGTTTTATGGAACCCTTATATGCCATGATTTTGGAACTAAATCATCAATTTTCCACGCCATCCACCAAGTTTTGAGATCCTTTATTCATCTGATCCGATGTTTTCAATTCTAATCATTGATGATGACTCTACCACTAGAGCATTGTTGCAAAGGACTTTGCAGAAGCAAGGGTATACCGTTTCCGTAGCTAGTAACGGAGCGCTAGGGATTGAGCAAGCGGTTCAACTCCGACCCGCACTCATTATCTGTGATTGGATGATGCCACAGATGGATGGCTTGGAAGTTTGCCGACAGGTCAAAGCAGATCCGAAGCTAGCGACTACATTTTTCATTCTGTTAACCTCTAGGGGGGCTTCTGAGGATCGAGTTAAGGGGCTAGATACTGGTGCCGATGACTTTCTTGCTAAGCCCGTGGATATGGATGAACTCAAAGCGCGGGTGAGAGCTGGGCTGCGGATTTACCAGTTAACTCAAGATTTGCAATCTAAAAATCAAGTTCTAGAAAACCTAACCCAAGACCTACAGGCTCAAAAGGCACTCCTCGAAGGAGAGTTTCTAGAGGCAGCAGATTATGTGCGATCGCTCCTCCCACCAGTGCTCACCGGAGATCCCAGCATCGATCATCGGTTTATTCCTTCTAGCCAGTTAGGGGGTGACTGCTTTGACTACTACTGGCTCGATCCAGATTATTTGGTGATGTACCTGCTTGATGTTTCTGGGCATGGGCTAGGGGCTGCCTTACCCTCCATTGCAGTCTTGAATTTACTCCGGTCTCGCTCCCTAGAAGATGTCAACTTCTATCAACCCAATCAGGTTTTAGAGGCGCTCAATGAAGTTTTTCAGATGAGTGACCAAAATGAAAAGTACTTCACCATCTGGTACGGCACTTATAACCGGGATACCCGCAAGCTCACCTATGCTAGTGCAGGGCATCCCCCGGCCCTATTGTTGTCTGGGACTGACGCCAATTCAGTGCAGATCCAACGCTTGAGAACTCAGGGCTTACCAATCGGGATGTTACCCAATAGCAAATTTGTCAATGCCAGTTGTGTAGTTGAACCTAATAGTGCTCTTTATATCTTCAGCGATGGGATTTATGAAATCCATCAAAAAGATGGTACGGCTTGGCACCTAGACGGCTTGGCTGAACTAGTCACTCAGCACCGAATCAACTACCCTCAAGATCTCAACCAATTTTTAGAACAAATCAAGCTCCGGACAAGCAAGTTTGCCTTTGATGATGATGTCTCTCTCATGCAAGTCAACTTTAGTTAGCAATCTGGCTCCAGGTTGCGCCCTACCCTGATTTAGTCTGCCGCCAGCACAGCTTGATGAAACGCATCTTGATTAGGATAAATTTCAAACACCCGATCCATACTCGTCAGCTCAAATAACATTTTCACCTGATCGTTAATGGAGCAAACAAATAGCTTGCCTCCCGACGACCGCACACTCTTGAGAGCAGATACTAAGGCTCCCAATCCAGAGCTATCCATAAAAGTCACTTCTTTTAGGTCAAGGAGAACGACATCCGGCCCTGAGGTGATCACCTCACTGATCTCCCGGCGCAATTGATTCGCTCTAGCACCATCTAAAATTCCAGTCGGCTGAAAAATTTTGACTTGACGACTCATGCACTTAACTCCCAAGAAAAATTTTACCAAGGCAACTCAATATAGCAATTTTAAAAAGGTGCAAGCGTGTTACTGAAAAGGCACCACACCAGAAAGCCATTTGGGTTTGATAGTTCCACTGAGCATTGCTAGTTCAGTATCATCTAACATACCGCAGAGCCAAGAAGCTTTGATTCTGCCTAGGCTACTTCGACTTCTCAGCTTTTATCCACCCCCAAATAACCAAATCCAGATCGGTAAGGTAAACAATAATCCCACATAACCAAAGGCAAGGGCAGTGATCGTTAATTCTCGGTCTAAGTTATAAGCTTCTGTAATCACTAAGGTGGCGAATGCAGGTGGCATTGCCATTTGTAACACTAGCACTAGCCGGGGAGCACCCGTCACACCAAAAAACATTAATCCTGTACCGACCACTAAGGGGGTTAGCAACATTTTGATCCCTAGGCAGGTTAAGGCTTGCTGGAGTTTATTCAGAGAGGGTAATTGGCTTAATTGCATCCCAATTAAGATCAAGGATAAGGTCACAACTCCCCATGCAGCACTTTGCAGACCCTGGGCTGCTAGAGAAGGTAAAGGCAGAGCGCGAAATCCTAATCCAAAGACCATACTCCACAAAGCTGGGTTCTTCAGCATGGCTTTGACAAACCACTTTTCTTTCTGTTGACCAATACCAAATCTTGCTGCTAGAGCTACTCCTAGGCCGTAGGCTCCTAGGGTAGTTCCTAACAAATCGTAGAAAAGAGCCCAGGCAAAGTTCTCAGAGCCTACCAATGTCAAGATCACTGGATAGCCTAGGTATCCTGTATTGCCTACCATCATGGCCAGCAAGAAACTACCTTGAGTCGATTTGCTCCAAGAGCTTGTGGGTAGGGCACTCCTCTGATCCGCTAAGACAGGTATTTCTCCACTAGTCGTCAATTCAATGCCCCGTGCTAGCCTCTTGAGTCGCTCATCTGTTACGCCTAAATCAATCCAGATCCAGGCTAAGCCTGCCCCTACCAAAATCGCAATCCAGGCTGTTAAGGGAGAAATCCAGATCCATCCAGACAGGTCAGCTCGACGTAAAAAGGCAATAATGCTAATCGGCACCCCCACCCAGTACAACAATTGACCAAACTTTTTGGGGGTTTCCTTAGGCAACTTACGACCCAGCATGAACCCCACCGCAACCCATACAATCAGGGTTACATAAAGTTTCAGGATCGGATTTTCCAATAAAGACATCATCGGTTAAGAGGTGAGACAAGGGTGAACGTTCAGTCTGAAAGACAGCCTACCAGAGGCATATTAGAACTAGGTTCTACGAACGAAAGTTGGAGTAATTAGCTCATCAACAACTTTGCTGTGCCTTGACTCAGGGATTTCACCTCTTGGCTCAGTGTATCCGGAGCGTCGATTAAATTTATTTGTCCAAATGCTTGGAAATCCCACAGGTTATCTTCTGCATCAAACTGGAAAGAACGAGGATTGGTTAGCTGAGTTAGATCAAACCTGTGACAAGTTTCACTCCAATAGGCCACAGAAGCTTCAACTTCTGCAAGATCATTGGTGTTTTTGATCCAAAGCACCTTGGCAT
>JAYKHH010000434.1:0-2972 GCA_035285265.1 Leptolyngbyaceae cyanobacterium
TCATTACACCAGCATGACTTAGGGTGACAGTCTACCCCTTCAAGTTTGTACCAACTGCCAGCAGGCTTGGGCGATCGCCCATTCTTCACGAGTTTGCACGACTACGACGCGGATGGGGGAATCTTCAGCAGCGATATCTTGGTCGGCAGGGGATTGATCATTTTTGGCTAGATCCAGATGCAATCCTAAGAAACCCAAAGCTTCACAGGCAGCAGCACGCACGGCTGAGGAATTCTCGCCTACCCCAGCGGTAAAGACTAGGGCATCGAGTCCTCTCAGGCTGAGCAACATGGCTCCCAAGCAGGATTGCAGCCGATGGATGTACAGATCAAAAGCCAGTTGAGCACGGGGATTGCCTTGGGCGATCGCCCTTAAAACTTGCCGCAGATCGCTGGAGACCCCCGAAATTCCCTTTAATCCAGACTCTTTATTAAGAATTTGGTCAAGCTGATCAGCAGTATATCCTTCCTGGCGGAGCAGGTGAATTAAAATGCCTGGATCTACAGAACCAGAACGACTCCCCATCATCAAGCCTTCCAAGGGCGTAAACCCCATCGTTGTGTCGATACTTTGACCGTCACGGATAGCAGCTAGGGAACAACCATTTCCCAGATGACAGGTGATCAGTCGCAGGGTTTTCAAGTCTTTTTTTAAAATTTGAGCGGTTCGTTGGGCGCAGTACTCATGGCTAATGCCGTGAAAGCCATAGCGACGGATACCTTGCTCAAACCACTCGTAGGGGCCGGGGTAGACAGCGGCGGCTAGGGGCAAATGGGAATGAAAGGCCGTATCAAAGACGGCAACTTGCGGTGTGGCATTCCCCAAACTGTGCTCAATGGCTTCGATGCCCTCTAGGTTGGCGGGGTTATGGAGGGGCGCAAAGACAGCTAAACGGGCGATCGCGGCTTTCACGTCAGCAGTAATCCAAGTGCTCTCCTGATACTCCTGGCCTCCATGGACGACACGGTGCCCCACCACATCAATATCAGCGGGCTGGTCAAGTACCTGAGTCTCACCACTCCAGAGGGTATTCAGCATGTGAGCTACCACCTCTGGTCGAGCCGTAGTGGAAATCTCTTCTACCAAAACTATGCCTGAGGCGGTTTTGATCTTAACCTCTGCAATTCCTGGATGGTGGCTCCAATCTACATGGGCTTCCCAAAGGGGCTGGGGTGCCTGTTCTGGCAAGGAATCCGTTACCTGGTACAAGCAACTTTTCTGACTACTTGACCCAGCATTCAGCACTAAGATGTTCATGAGGCGTAATCCATTCCTCTCTCTTCATGCTTACACCATAGAGGCTGCTCATACCCTAGAGTGTGTTAGCGCCAACTTTATCTAGTTCACCGAAATTTTCGCTTCGCTGCCGTTGTGCTTCATAGAGGATCAAAGCCGCTGCGATCGCCACGTTCAAGGACTCTACACCCATACTCAGGGGAATCTTAACTTGGATATCGGCTAAATCTGCTAATTCTTGGGATAGCCCCGCCCCCTCATTGCCCAGCAAAATCAAAGTAGGACGTTTTAAGTCCGCCTCCCAGTAGGTTAAGGGGGCATCGGGTAAGGTAGCCACTACTTGCATCCCTTGTTGCTGGCATTGCTGCACACTCATTTTCAAATCGGAGCTAACCGTCATGGCAAGGCGGAACCATTGTCCGGCTGAGGCTCGTAGTACCTTGGGATGATCTAAATCAACGCTGTCTGCACTTAACCAGAGACCCTCCACGCCCGCAGCCGCAGCCGTGCGAATCATCGTGCCTAAATTCCCTGGGTCTTGAATGGTTTCTAGGGCCAATCCTAAGGTTGCCGGAGCAATTAGGGGCTGATCCGGAATGGAACGAACTGCCGTAGCTACGACCCCATCCGGGTGAACGGTGGTGGCGATCGCACTTAACACGTCTGAACTGACAATCTCAACCCGTTGCGCCTGTTGACAGGCTTGCTGCCAAAGAGCCTCATGACGCGCTTGCCACGCTGGGGTACAGCAAACCGTCACCAGGGGATAATTGACCGCGCAGGCTTCCTGGAGGAGGTGAGTGCCCTCCAACAAACAAAGTTGTTGCTCTCGCCGTTCCTGCGATCGCTGAAGTTTACGGATTTGTTTAACTAAGGGATTTTGCAGACTCGTTAGCATCGTTATTTACAGCAGAGGCGCACCACTAACTGTGCGCCTCTGCCCCATCAAAATAGTAGAAACTTGGTAGTTATTCCTTAATTCTGACATCTACGATGCTGCCATTAAAGTCATACATCAATCCTTCCAATTGCACTGGAGTCCCGACTTTTACCTTGCTATTGCCTAGAACGGGGCCGTTACTGGTCAAGGTCGCTTGCCCCCCCAGGGTTAAGAGCAAGTCCGTACTTAAATCCAATTCAGGGCGAGGGTCTTTGAGCGCTTTCACAGAACCATCGGGCTGGGCTACGGCGGTCGTCCGAGGCAAGACTCGCACCGATTTTAGATCCACCTGACCGTAAGGCTGATTGCGGATCACAATATTGATCTTTTTAGAGGTTTGGAGTTCTTTCAGTAAGCCAGTTGGATCACTGGTGCTTAATCCCCTCGCAATTACATCCACCTCGACCGCCTTCGTCGTGCTGCCCAGTTGAGCCACAGAGCCAGAGGGGCCAGGGAAAATGAAAATCCCGACCAGAACTAGGAGCAGAACCAGACCAGCCCCCAAGTCTAAAATACTAACCTTGCCAAATAACCGACCTTGAGAATCCACGATCATCAAATCTGCTCCTAAATCACGGTGCGATCAGGAATGATGGCATTCTTCAGAACCACCACAATTCCACTGCGGATATAGAATCCTTGGCTTTCGCGATCGGCTTCCTGAACGTGGTCTTTATTGATGATTTGCACATCACTCCCGATGCGGGCATTTTTATCGATGATGGCGCGACGCACAATCGTGTTAGCACCAATGCCAATGGGAACCGTATCCTTTTCAGAATCACCATGACGTTCT
>JAYKHH010000435.1:0-2704 GCA_035285265.1 Leptolyngbyaceae cyanobacterium
CCTTATTTTGCGTGCGCGAAGCGCACGCAAAATAAGGCTATCGAATTCACGTTAAAAAACATGGGCTTGAAAGAATTTATATAATATTAGATCCTGCTGTGACCTGTTTCTAGGGGCAAATTCAACGGCTACTGTCCCGTCCTAGCAGTAGCGACTTACTCGATCCGGTTAACCGAATGACCTTTAGTGCGATCGCCCTCGGTAGTAACCTGGGCAACTCCTACGCCACCCTAGAATCCGCCTTAGAAACCCTGGCTAACACTCCAGGCATCATCGTCCAAGCTCAATCCCACTGGTACCGTACTAAGGCCGTGGGGCCACCCCAGCCCGATTATCTCAACGGGTGTGCCCTCTTGAACGTTACCCTCAGCCCCCAGGAATTACTGTCCTCCTTGTTAGCCATAGAAGCCCAGTTTGGGCGAGTGCGACGAGAACGGAACGGCCCCAGAACCCTAGATTTAGATTTGTTGTTGTTTGATAATTTAATTCTCGAAACCCCTGACCTACAAATTCCCCATCCTCGGATGACGGAACGAGCCTTTGTGATCGTGCCCTTGGCAGAGATTGCTCCCGATTGGCCAGAACCAATTTCTGGAAAAGCGATCGCAGACCTAGTTCAAACGGTAGACTGTTCTGAAGTTCATCTACTCTTACTCTAAAATTTATCCACTATAGGACTTACGCAATTGCCATCAATGAGTAGGGTTTTTGCGAATTTTTGAAGGGCTGCAGCCCTTCAAAAATTCCCAACTGCGTCAGTCCTGCACTATAAAATTCATCCACGATAATCTCTATGGCACTGGGTTCAGAACTCCCGCAACTGCTGAAGCAACGCTTGTTTTATCAAGGTCGCAAGTTTAGTTTTGAGGTCAACCGTCTGCGTCTCCCCAACAAAGCGGAAGGGGAGTGGGAATGTATCCGCCACCCCGGAGGGGCATTGGCGGTGCCTGTGACCCCAGAGGGCAAACTGGTGTTGGTTCGCCAGTATCGCTTTGCTTTGCAGGGGCGAGTTTTAGAATTTCCAGCCGGAACCGTGGAACCGAATGAAGACCCCGCCGCCACGATTCGGCGAGAAATCGAGGAAGAAACGGGGTATCGGGCTAACCAATGGCGCAAACTAGGGGAAATTGTCCTAGCTCCCGGTTATTCCGATGAAATTATCTATGCATTCTTGGCGGAAGATTTAGAGAAGCTCGACAAGCCCCCCGCCCAGGATGCCGACGAAGATATTGAAACCGTTTTGCTCACGCCTCTAGAGTTAGAGCAAGCCATCTTAAGAGGAGAACCCGTGGATGCCAAATCCATTTCCAGTTTCTTTTTAGCCCGTCCCTTCCTCAGCTAGCGCGTGATCACGTCAGTGGCTTTGGCCCCCCTTTCTTAAGGGGGGATTAAGGGGGGATCTCTTTCGATTGCCGCCTCTATTTCAGACATTTCTCCGATAGGCTTCTAGCCCTGCTCTAGCCGCTCCCTAGAGTCTCCCCAGTAGGCACTGTAAGTCCAGGTTTCTTTCTGATCCTGGGTTTCTACCGTCCATCGGTAAATGGCGGACTTTGGGTCAACCCCAATTTCGATCAACTTTGCGCCCATGTAGTATTCCATCTGGCGTTTTCTCATCTCACTCAGCCCCCTAGATCTCCTTTTGTCTACGGTTTCTGACATATGGGCTTGGGTATGCCTTGCCATGGGTTTCCTTATTTCTCTTGGTGTTTGAAGTTAGCACGAGCGTTACGCCGTAACATACTTAGCTTAATACGTCGCAGGGCAGAACCTGTAAACCGATGCTCCCACTCTGTTTCTGACATATTAGCCAACTCTGTGAGGAGTGGTGAAATTTTCCAAGGATCAGGGCGAAAGTCAGCAATATCTGTTTCTTGGGCAAATCGCTGATTCCACGGACAGACATCCTGGCAAATATCGCAGCCTGCAACCCAGCCCTGCAATTGGGAGGGGGTGAGATGTTCCGGTAAGGTTTCAGAACGGTTTTCAATTGTGTGGTAGGCAATGCAGCGATTCGCATCCACGACAAAGGGTTGAGTAATTGCCCCGGTGGGGCAGGCGGTAATACAGCGGGTACAGGTGCCGCAATGCTCTAGATGAGGCTGATCAGGAGTTAGACGGAGATTGGTAAGTACTTCTCCTAAAAAGACCCACGAGCCATACTTACGGGTAATCACGTTACTGTTTTTGGCAATCCAACCAATACCTGCTCGCTGTGCCCAGACTTTATCTTGCATCGGGCCGGTGTCTGCATAGTAACGAGCCTGGATATCAGGGGCTTGAGACTGCAGCCAGGTCGAGAGTACCTTCAGCTTTTTGTGCAGGACTTTGTGATAGTCTCGCCCCCAACCATAACGCGAGAGTTTAGCGTACTCCTTGCCTTGGAGGCGTTGGGGGGAGGTGTAGTAGTTGAGAGCAACACAAATAACGGATTGCACCTCTGGCATCACCTGACGGATATCCTGACGCTTAGGATTTTCCATCCAGGCCATGTCGGCATGACGACCTTCCGCCAACCACGTCTGTAAGGCTTCAGACGCTTCAGGTACAGTTTCAACCGCAGCAATTCCAACTTGATGAAACCCCAATTCCAGGGCTTTCTGCTTCACTTGTTCACTTGTAGGGGACATGTTCATCTCCTGCAACCCAATTTTTTTAGTAACGAGATTGGGTGTGGATTGCCCCTAATCCCTTCAGGTAGTTGATC
>JAYKHH010000436.1:0-3414 GCA_035285265.1 Leptolyngbyaceae cyanobacterium
GAGTCAGGATGTCGGTGTGGCGACGTTGCTCCATCCAAGCTTGGTCAGTCCAAGTGTAAGCATCTAGCTCCGCTACGATAGAGGCAGTTTTAGGGCGGACTTCCTGTTGATAACCGTAGGGGTCAGATTTTTCGTAAATATGCCCTGCCTGGTTTTTAATTTCGTATTTATAGGGCGCACCCACGCCTAGTTCTGGAATGAACAGTTCCCAAATGCCACTGCTGCCTTTACGCATTTGATGCTTACGCCCATCCCAATAGTTAAAGTCTCCCAGGACAGAGACATTTCGAGCATTGGGAGCCCAAACCGCAAAGTAGACACCCTTGACCCCTTCTATTTCGGTCAGATGTGCGCCGAGCTTCTCGTAAATCCGATGGTGGTTGCCTTCTGCGAACAGGTGAATATCAAAATCGGTCAGATAGGGGGAACGGAAGGCATAGGGATCGTAGATGACTCGCTCGTGGCTCCCTTCCTTGAGGCGGAATTGATAGTTTGCCAGTTCGGGCCGATCCAGAATACATTCAAAAAAATGGGGATGATGAACTGATTGCATGGGATACTCAGTTCGCTCCTCTGGAAAAACGACCCATACGGCATCAGCGTTAGGGAGGAATGCTCGCACTACCCAAACCGTTTTGCCATCTTGAGTCATAGAATGTGGCCCCAAAACCTCAAAAGGGTTGTGATGGTGATTCCAGACAATCCGATCAATCTGGTCGGGGGCAATGGTGATCGACATGAAGCTACCTACCTAAAGTGCAATTTATCGAATGAGTTGAAAAATTAGAGCGTTGAAATGTAAAGATTTAGTCACCAACTGTAGTAAACCGTAGCAAATCACAGCCAAAGTCTCAATGACGATTACTATCCCATTGGATGCTGACATTATCAATTCCCTCAATATTGCACCGATTCGGTCACTAATTGAGAACCTATTACAAGAACAGGCGGTAATTGCTCAGGAACAGCAGCTTCGCTTTACGATTGATTATCCCCAAGACCCAGATGACCCACGAGAACTGCCCGAGATCCCAGAGATCCGGTTGTGGTTTGTCCGCCTCGATGCGCTCTATCCCTGGTTGCTGTTCCTGTTGGACTGGAAAGCGGGGGAACTGGCCCGCTATACAGCCATGCTAGTGCCCCACCAATTCCATCCGAAGGAAGGCATTCAGTTCAATCCAGAGGCCCTAGAGATTTTTGTGATGCACAAGGTGTTTGTTTTACTGGACTGGATGCAAAGCCAAGGGATTGAAAGTAATTCCAGGCTCAAGGCGATGGCGCAGTTGTGGGGGTATGAGTTGGATGAAGGGCTATTTGATCTGGTGAGAGGCTAGATTCCACTCTTCTAGGAGCCTAACAGATGTTGAGTTTTGGGCGATCGCAAGGGTTCAAAGCAGGCGATCGCCGACTCCCTTGATGGCAGCCCCACTCCTCTCACACAATCCTAGGGCGTTTGACTGGGAGTCATTAGCTTGGAGATATCCACCCCAGTGGCAAATTGCCTGAGATATTGCTTGCGCCACTGGGCATCTGACTTGCGATTCGTCTTGATTTCCAAAACACGAATACCTTGAGTCGGCAGCGGGTTGAGTTGTTGGATCAAGTGTTCCCAGCTATGGATAAGCTCATAGGCTACGCCATAGGTCGTACATAGTTGGGAAAAGTTGATGCCCTGGGGAGTGGCAAAAAATTCCTCAAAGGGCGGATCAAATTGGGCAATGGGCAACATTTCAAAAATTCCTCCACCATTGTTATTGATCAGAATAATGGTGAGATGTCCCACAAACTGGCGTCTGAGCAAAAAGCCATTGGTATCATGGAGCAACGCCAGATCCCCGGTGAGCATGACGCTGCTTTGATGGCGATGAGCAATGCCCAGGGCCGTGGACAAGGTACCATCAATGCCATTGGCACCCCGGTTAAAGTAGGGCTGGATTCCCAGGTTGCCAGGTACCCAAAAAAACTCTACATCTCGCACCGGCATACTGTTGGCAATAAAAAGAGGCGTGCCAGCCGGTAGATGCTGAGAGAGCAACCAGGCAACCTTGCCTTCAAAGGGCGTTAACAATGTTAGGGGTTGGGACTCAGGATTACTAGACGCTGTAAAGGGCAGCCCTGCCATTGTGTGATCCACGGCCTCCCGGATTTGGGCTTCCAACCTACACCACAAACCTAGATAGGGGCTGGGGGGCTGGGATGTTGGGGGTAGAAACTGTAAGAGGTATTCTAGGGATCGCTGCCAGTGAACGGTTTTGCCGTGGAGGGGATCAAGGTTGCGATCGCCCCCTGCAATCACCCATTGCCTAGCTTGAGTAACCTCTAGCCAGGTTCTAAGTTCCTTGCTGGTGGGCATCTCGCCAATGCGGATCACCATCTCTGGGGCTAACTTCTCTGCCAGAACTGGATTTCGCAAGGCGATGTCGTAGGTCGAGATCAAATAGGGATTCACCGAAGCATAGTTTCGCAAGGGCGAAAGTCCCTCGGCTAGGACAGGCCAGCCTAGCCTTTGAGAGAGTTGGGCGATCGCAGCACAATAGCTAGCAGGAAATGGAGGTTGGGCAATACCTGCCACAATAATGCCGCGATGACAGGATTGCCAGTCTTGAACGTAGGCAGAGGTTTGGATATCCTGAACACTCCCAAAATGTCCATCGAGACCATTGGCTAAACCGTGATTAGCCCTCACCGCCCGACTGAGCGCAGCCGAAGTCCCCAGCCCCTCTCCCTGAGGGAGAGGGGAGTGGGAATCAGGGTATAGGGAGGCCACAGCACTGAAAAAATCTTCTGGAAATTGGAGTGCTAAGTTCTGGGCGGCGAGTTGGGCAATGGGTGCTAGGGGATCACGGAATGGAATATTCAGGTGAACCGGGCCAGCAAAGGGGTAAAGCGCTTGATTCCAAGCATGGATGAGGGTTTGCCGCAGATAGGCAAGTTGGGAAAGCTCTAGCTCAGGAAGCGCTAATTCAGCGTACCAATTGGGAAATACACCAAATAATTTCTGTTGGTCAATGGTTTGTCCTGCATTACAGTGCCGGAGTTCTGGCGGGCGATCGGCGGTCAGCACCCATAAGGGTACCTGACTTTCCTTGGCTTCAATCACAGCGGGATAGAAGTTGGCTCCTGCGGTGCCAGAGGTGCAGACTAGGGCAACGGGGCATCGATGTCGCCGCGCTAAACCCAACGCAAAAAAAGAGGCAGATCGCTCATCTAGCACTGGAATAGCTTCTAGGGAGTCCTGTCTGGCAAAGGCGATCGCTAAAGGAGTCGATCGAGATCCTGGGCAAATCACAGCTATCCTTAATCCCAACCGCCTCAAGGTTTCAGTTAAAACCGATGCCCAGACCGAGTTCGTGTTCCTAAAATCAATGGGCATTTAGACGAGGGCCTGCAGAAGTGCTTGTAGTTTTAACTGAA
>JAYKHH010000437.1:0-5164 GCA_035285265.1 Leptolyngbyaceae cyanobacterium
TAGGCTTCAAAGCTATCGACCGGAACCGTAAAGACTAGAGAATCCGCAGCCCAGTCTGACTCGCGCAAGGTGTTGATAATTTGGGTTAAGAACCACTGACCGACCTGTTCTAAGGTAACGGTGTGCCCATCCAACTCCGGCACAAAGCCCTGAACCGCTGCACCAATGCCGCGCTTAAAATTCCGAAAAAAGCGGGAATCTTGGGTAAGGTCGAGGCCGCGATCTCGTACGGATTGTCCCACGATCACCTGAGCCTGAGCTGCATTTTCTACATAGGCCAAGCTAGGGATTAGGGGTGGATTCTGCCCCAGGCAGAGCGACAAACCCGGTAATTTCAAGGTTTCTGGTTGTTGAGTCGCCTGATTCCAGCGAGCAACCACCGTGTTGCTAGTTCCAAAATCAATTGCGATCTGGTTCATTGAATTTCTAGTCTCTTGCCGCAGTTCCAAGTTGCATCTTTATTTTTTAGGACTTACGCAGTTGTCATGAATTTATCCGGGTGTTGGGGAGTTTAGAAGGGCTACAGCCCTTCTAAACTCCCCAACTGCGTAAATCCTGTTTTTGCATCCTACTACAGATACCTATGCTTCTGGCTCCTTCTTGTGACGAAACCCTACCCTGGAAAGATCGCCTCTTGTTCTGGCCTATAAATATGGTCGTAGTCAAAGCTGAGAGATTTTAAGTTGCGAATCACCGAGAATCCTAGGTGGGCTGCGACTTCAGTTGTAAAGGTCGCGATCACCAACTCGGTTAACTTCCTGGCAGAAAGCTCCGGTTCATGCACAAAATAGTTGCGCTTCGCGAAAAACTGCCCTTCATCCTTGGGATGCACAATGCCATTAATTTTGTGGGCGTGCTGAATCGGCTTGATATAGAGCTGAATAAATTCTTCTTGGTTGCGCTGGATGCGGTACAGCCGTTCATGCTGTAACCAACTCATCCGAAACATCATTTTAATTAACTCAAATCCCAACACATAGTTAAAAACACTATTCCGCTCTTCGGTGCTGACCACTAAGCGCAGGGCTGACTCTAAATATCGATCCGGTTGTCTGCGAGCATCCTGAGCCGAGTGAATATAGAACTGCCGGATATACCCCCTTAAAACAGTTTCATCTAACTTCGTAGGAATACGAAATTCCTGAAGGTATTCATTTACCCGTTGCTTGGTATCCTTGTCTCGCAAAACCCGCAAGACTAACCCATCAGCGGTGTAATCGTCCAAAAAATCAGCTTGGACTTCTGGAGTCGCCGCACACATTAAATGGCACAAGGAAAGCAGGTATCGCCGTTCCTCCCACGGTAAGCTTTCAGCCCATTGTCTGGCGTTGGGAGGCAGGGTTTCAAAGATACTCTCTAACATCGAGCACAACTCCTCTACGCTTAGGTTGTTACTGGCTAGAAATCCACATCCCGTGTAAAAACTACTTTAGGAGATTCACGCAATTCTTCTAGTAGCGAAGCTTTGCTCCCGGAGATTGTTTCTTCGTACTATTAGTTTTCCCATTTTGCAATCCTCCCCCCTCAGTGGAACAGATCTTTGGGATGCCTGCAGGATATGCCTTGCCGGAACTGTCCCCAAACGGTAGCTTGTCTTCATGGGATTACCCAACTGCTTCAAGATGAATAATATTCATCTGGTTTTTTGTGCGGAGCAGTATCCTACAATACTGCATACAGTTTTGGTGGAAAATCAAATCTACACAAGAATGAACTCTTTCAAGATGGGTAACGTTTCCTTGCTTCTAGCAGGACTATTAGGAGTCTACGTTGCTGGCTATGGGATGGCCCGCATCCATATTTTTCATGCTGTAGAACATTACCCTGAAGGCAAGGGTGGGCCTCGCCGCGACTATATTGCCAAGAAGGATCTCCAAGCTGGTGAGGGGTGGGAGTATCACTTCTTCTTACCCGTTATCAAGCTTGAGGAGGTCATTACCCGTTATCTGTGAATTGTGGATCCCTGAAGCCATTCACCCTATCGAAGCCAGTTACCCATGCCCCACCAAAACTACGCTAACCAGAACTTACAAAATCGTTCCTTCAAAGGACAGGACTTGACGGGCGCAGATTTTAGGGGCTCAGATTTGCGGGGGTGTAATTTCACAGCCTCCACCTTGATCGGGGCCAATTTTGAGGGGAGCAGAATGGGTCGGAGCCGCCGCCAGATTCAGGTTCTTATGGCTGCCGCCATCCTGGGACCTGTTGTTTTAGTGGGGTTGAGTGCGATCGCGGTTCAGGTGTCGGTGGTCTGGTTCGGCAATCTCTCATTCAACTCCTTTTCTGGCTTAATCTCACTCGTAGCCCTGGTACTGGGCAATTTTCTTCGGGATGCCATGACCTTGAATTTTCCGCAGGTTACGATGTTCTTGGGTGTAGCAGCCCTTGCTTCCCTGTTTGCGGTAATGGTTCTGGGTACGGTAGGACTTGCCGTTGTGGGGGTGCTGAGCTTTGGGGATGCTGCGGTTCAGGGATTTTTCCTCCTCTTGCTCATGATTGGTTTTGCATTCTTGACCTTCCGGATTTTGAAATGGCTGATCCAATCGATCCAGAGCCATCCCGGAACTGCTTTTAGGAAAGCCAACTTAACCGATGCCAACTTCAGTCATACCGTAGTAGCAAATACAGATTTTTGTTTTGCCTCGTTGACAGGCATCTGTATTTCTGGCTGGCTAATGAATCCCTACACCCAATTTACGAATGTTCACTGTGACTATCTCTATGTGGAGCCAGCTTTCAAAAATCGCCAGCCCGTCCAGGGGAGTTTCCAAGCCGGTGAGTTGGAACAGGTACTGGCTCCCTTCATAATCAGAGGACTAGGATCGAGTCAACTCCCGTGAACTGAATCAATCAATTTCTCAGACTGAAAGGCGTGGGAGGTTTCCTTGATCTCTGCAAAGGACTGACATTGAACCCATCTCCTGACTCGTAAGGAAAACAAACCAATGGATCGATTGAACTTTAATGTATTCCAGCAGTTTTGGACGATCGCTCGATCCTACTGGTCAGGGGATGAAAAATGGCAAGCCAGGGGGTTACTGCTGGGAGTGGTGCTGTTTTTGCTGGCCTATACGGGGTTGAGTGTAGTACTCAACAACAAGCGAGGGGTGCTGATTTCAGCCCTTTCTGCCCAGGATGAGCCGCGCTTCTGGCAAACCGTGATTATTTTTATTGGGGTGCTGGTGGTCTACGCACCTTTGTTAGCAGGCTATACCTATCTCCGCGATCGCCTCAGTTTGCAATGGCGGCGGTGGCTCACCCATCAATTTGTAGACAACTATTTTCGCCATCGTTCTTACTACAACCTGCATATCTCAGGAACCGAGATTGATAACCCAGATCAGCGGATTGCGGAAGATGTTCGCAGCTTTACCCAGGAGTCCCTCACCTTTTTGCTCGTATTAGTAGAATCGGTGCTGTCGGTCATTGCGTTCAGTAGTGTTCTTTGGGGCATTTCTAGGCCACTGGTGCTGTTTCTGGTGCTGTATGCCGTGCTTGGCACCCTGGTAACGACTGTGGTGTTTGGTAAACCCCTGGTGCGGCTGAATTTTGAGCAACTGAAGAAAGAAGCCAATCTTCGGTTTGGTCTGGTGCGAGTTCGTGAAAATGCCGAAGCGATCGCCTTTTATCGAGGGGAGGAGCGGGAATCTCAGCAGGTCAAGCAGCGCTTTCTGGAAGTGTTTGAGAATGTCAAACGGCTGCTGGTGTGGGAGTTAAACTTAAACATGCTGACGAATGCTTACGAGTTTATTCCCTTCATTTTGCCTGCCCTAGTCGTCGCTCCGGCAATTTTTGCGGGAGAAATGGAGGTGGGCAAGGTTTCTGAAGCCCAAGGAGCTTTTATTCGCGTCTTTTTCTCGCTCAATGTGGTGGTGGCTCGCTTCCAGGCATTGACGACCTTTGGAGCCGGAATTAACCGTCTTTATACCTTCGCTCAGTTTTTAGAAGCGGCAGAGAAAGACCAGGCATCGGCGGATGAGAAGCCCAGGATTCAGACCGTTGCAGCAGATCATCTGGCCGTCGAACACCTCAGCTTGCAAACGCCCAATTATCAACGGACGTTGGTGGAAAATTTATCGGTAGCGTTGCCAACTGGCCAGGGACTCCTGGTCATGGGGCCAAGTGGTTGTGGTAAGAGTTCACTGCTCCGGGCGATCGCCGGACTCTGGAATGCTGGCAAGGGAACTATCCTACGCCCAGAACCTGAGCAGATTCTATTTCTGCCCCAGCGTCCCTACATGGTGCTGGGCACCCTCCGGGATCAATTGCTCTATCCCAACACGCACCTAGAGGTTGAGGAGGAAGACTTGAAGCAAGTGCTAGAGCAGGTGAACTTAGCGGGGCTAGAGGAACGATTTGGGGGCTTTGATGCCGAAGAGGATTGGGCTGATGTCCTATCGCTGGGAGAACAACAGCGGCTTACCTTCGCTCGATTGCTCCTGAATCAACCTAACTACGCCATCCTAGATGAAGCCACCAGTGCGCTAGATTTGGACAACGAGGAACGCCTATACCAACATCTGCGGGCGATCGGGACTACTTTTTTGAGTGTGGGGCATCGTTCTACGTTGGCAAACTACCATCAGTCGTTGCTGGAACTCTCCCAGGACAAGACTTGGCAGATCAAACAAGCTCTGGCTCTCGTGAACGCCCAACCGGAATGGTCTGAGATGCCATCCCCTAGCTAGAGGATCAAGGCTCTAATGATAATCGGCTCTAAAGCGGCGGATCAGGCCCATAGAAGGGCCAGGAAACAATTAGGTCTACCCCATAACAACGGTTCGATGAGAACGGGTTAAAACTTTTGCCGAACTCCGGTAAAGTAGTTTCAGGACTATTAAGACATAAAACAATGTTACAGATTGCATTTCAAGTTGCTTTAGCTTCCCTTGTAGCGGTGTCCTTTCTGATGGTAATTGGTGTTCCAGTGGCCTATGCTTCCCCCCAAAACTGGCAGCAATCTAAACCACTCATTTTCCTAGGTTCAGGTATATGGACGCTGTTAGTGATTCTAGTCGGCGTTTTAAACTACGTCGTCGCTTAAGCAGCGAGTCAGCCGCTTAAGCAGCGATTAAAATGGGATCATCTCAACACCGTTACATAAGAATAGTCATGACAGTTTTTGAGGGCAGCTTTGCTCAAGCAGAAGCCTTACGATTTGCCA
>JAYKHH010000438.1:0-5913 GCA_035285265.1 Leptolyngbyaceae cyanobacterium
ATTATTCCCCCTAACAGCAAAATGGCCACAATCAGGACGTACCCACTGGTCATCTAGGTCTTATCAAGCCTTCTGTATACAGTTACAGCCTATCCCATAGTTAAGGTAGGTTTCATGAGACCACTCACAAAAATGGGTTTCTTCATACAAAAACTCATTTTTCTTGGCTTATTCCCGCAGAAATGTCATACATCCTGAATCACAACAGCTCGACCCTAGTCTCTTGAAAGAATGCTAAGTCTTTAGGCGCTACCGACCACTATAGCGTGATGCCAGTAGGATAGGGTTGAATTTCCAAGGCTGACCGGTATTGCTACTCAACTGGCTCCAGCTTACGTAAACTCGTGGCTAAGGGTAATGGGATTATGGACGGTAATTTTTTTCTTGTGAATTGATATTTTTTTCTCTTGGCGCAAATCTCCTAGTAACCGAGTCACGGTAACGCGAGTAGAACCAATGGCTTCTGCAATCTCCTGGTGGGATAGTTTTAGGTCAATCGTAATTCCCTCTGTACTGGGCACCCCAAAATCACGACAGAGGATTAATAGGAAACTCACTAACCGGGAACCCATATCCCGGTGTGCTAGGGTTTCAATCATCATTTCAGTCTGGAGGATGCGGGAAGAAAGTCCTTGGAGCATTAATATCGAAAGCTCTGGGTTCTCTTTCAGCGCCTTCTCCATTTGTTCAATCGGCATGGAAAGCAGTTCCACAGGGGTAAAGGCAACCGCATGATAAAAGCGATCGGAGCGATGACCTGTAATCAGCGATAAGACCCCAAACACGCTGTTCTCACGCAAGAGTGCAACCGTAATTTCTTCACCTGCTTCATAAACCCTCGACAGTTTAACAGCCCCTCTTAATAGAAAATAAACTCGTTCGGCAGGGTCTCCTGGAAAAAAAATTGTTTTGCCCCGTTCAAATGTCTCTACAATGGGAGGAAATGACCCACCCCCTATTTGACGGAATACAGATGCCAGCGGTTTGTCTTGCGTCACTACCATATCCTCTGTTTTAACGGTCGCCCTAATATAGTTCTCCTGATAAATTGGCGATCAAATCTTGTCTCTATTTACGAATGATTTTCCGAGTTTAAATGACGAGGTTATTTACTATAGCAATCCTACTGAGGTTAAAAGTAATTTGCCACTTATAACCAATCTTCGCGGAATGACTCACTGGGAACTGCTATTACGGAAAAGGAATTATAAATTAACCTCCTGATTTTAGGGAAAAAGCTTGTAACCAGATCAAGATCTGCTAGTACTATTCCTTGAGCACCTGAACAGAGATAAAATGAACAGCAATGGTATCTCAACACACCTAAACCTATTTCAGGATAAATTATGTAGCGCTTGATACATAATTTGATTGGTAGATGGAATTTAGCCCAGTAAATCGTCAATACCTAAGCAAATTAATAAGTAATCTTTAGTTAATAATATTCTAGGATGTCGAGTATTTTCTCAGCTTCCTAAACCTGACACTGCTGATCACAGTCTTGTCTTGGTTTTGAGAAGCACCTACCTCTTTGTAAGGCAAAAGTTGCTTCTCAACGCCAATCTTGCGTTTTCCCCAAAACTCTCACTGTCCAGTCGCTAGTTTTTGGATGAGTGCTGCTAATTTTTCTGCTTGAGCAGCGAGGGATGCCCCTAATTACTCTAAAATGATTTCCTATGCTAGATTTAACCGGAAAAAACGCTCTTGTCACTGGCATTGCCAACAATCGCTCGATCGCTTGGGGCATTGCTCAACAACTCCATAAAGCGGGTGCCAACCTTGGTATTACGTATCTGCCTGATGAGCGGGGCAAGATGGAGAAAAAAGTAGCTGAACTTGTAGAACCTCTCAATCCCAGCTTATTTGTGCCTTGCGATGTACAAAATGAAGCTCAAATTCAATCCATGTTTGCTACAGTCCAGGAAAAGTGGGAGAAGTTAGACATTCTGATCCACTGCCTTGCCTTTGCAAATAAAGAAGACTTATCAGGCGATTTTAGTAAAACTTCTCGTGCTGGCTTTGCTCAGGCCCTAGAAATTAGCACCTATTCTCTGATTCAATTGGCGGGGGGTGCCAAACCCCTCATGACTGAAGGGGGAAGTATTGTCACCCTCACCTACTTGGGTGGAGTGCGGGTTATCCCTAACTACAATCTCATGGGCATTGCGAAGGCAGGGCTAGAGATGAGTGTTCGTTATTTGGCGGCTGAGCTAGGCCCCCACAATATCCGAGTCAATGGGATTTCGGCAGGACCAATTCGCACCCTCGCTTCTTCAGCCGTAGGCGGCATCCTGGATATGATTCACCATGTTGAGAAAACGGCTCCCTTACGGCGTACCGTCACTCAACTAGAAGTAGGCAACACGGCTGCTTTTCTGTGCAGTGATTTAGCCAGTGGCATGACAGGACAAATCTTGTATGTAGATGCAGGCTACGAAATCATGGGTCTTTAGCAGCATTATTAAACGTCAGTTCGACGAAAGGGTTTTTAGGAGGCTTTCGCTCCGCGAAAGCCTCCTAAAAACCCTATTTTGCGTGCGCTTCGCGCACGCAAAATAGGGCTATCGAATTCACGTTATTAAGGGCTTGTACCCATCATGCTGACGCCGTGAGTGACTCCGAACGGTCTTCGGGGTCATTTTTATTATGGTTTTTGAAGGGTTTATAGAACTAGAAGTGATTCATGCTGAAAAAACGTCAGACCCTCAAATTCGATCTGACCTCCTATACCTAATACCCTCTGGGCATGGCGAAGTATCCGGGCCAAAATTTTAGCGAAACAATCTAGTTCAATTGCCGGATGCCGTGTCCTTAGAGATAGGTCTGCACCCAAACCTAAAATTCCTCTTGACCCCTGACTCCTGATGCCTGCAAACCACGAATCTCATCTAGCTTGACGCGAACTGCTTGAATATCTTGCCACATTTGCCACTTGGGACTCCCTGGCTCGCGAGATTGGTTACGGAGTAAATAGGCTGGATGGAAGATGGGCATACAGAGTCGGCCTGCCCATTCTAGCCATTGCCCCCGGATTTTAGTAATCCCTCTTTTATCTCCGGTCAGCCCTTTGAGTGCAGTTGCTCCGGTCAACAAAATAATTTTGGGATCGACCATCCGGATCTGCTCTAGGAGGTAGGGCTTGCAGGCTTCTATCTCATCGGGAGTGGGAGCGCGATTGCCAGGAGGGCGGCACTTGACAATATTACAGATGAAAACATCCTGCTCGGTGGTCAGTCGCACAGACTCCAGGATTTTCTCTAGGAGTTGTCCTGATTTGCCAACAAATGGCTGCCCCGTTTCATCTTCATTTTGTCCTGGGCCTTCACCCACAATCATAATAGGAGCCTGCAGGTTGCCCCTACCTATTACTGCATGGGTGCGGTTAGCACCCAAATCACAACGTCGGCAATGATTGCAGTGCTTTGCCATTGCTTCCATCGTTTGGTAAGTCTCTGGAGGGATGGGAACCTTAGCACTGGTGGGAATCAGGTTCGGATCAAAGTCTGTGGATAGAGCTTCTGGAGAGACCGTTGCAAGGTCAAATAAGCTGATTTGTTGGTCGTTGGACATGGGCCTAGATTGCACATAACCGAGAGGGATGATTGAGGAAGAGAGCTAGTGACGGCAAGGGATTCTAACCCCATTGTAGATAGTTAGCCGTCACTATCTCTACCCTAGGCAACTGAAAGCTCTGCCATTACGCGGCTGATTGCTTGCAATGCTTGGTCAATCTCCATCTCAGTCACAATTAGCGGGGGGACAAAGCGGATCACTTTAGGGCCGGCAGGAACTAAGAGCAATCCTTGGGCGATCGCTCCCTTTACGACTTCACTAGAAGTCAAGGCCACCTCTGCCTTCAATTCCAACCCATTGATTAGCCCCCATCCTCTGACTTCGGCAATGAATTGGGGATACTGTTGGGCGATCGCCGCCAATCCCGTTCGCAGTTGTTGTCCTCGCTCTTGGACATTAGCCAAGACCTGCTCTCGCTCTAGGGTTTGACACACTTTCAATGCCACTGCACAGGCAAACGGATTGCCTCCAAAGGTGCTGGCATGATCACCCGGTTGAAAGATAGCGCAAAATTCTTTGGCCAGGGTTGCTCCGATAGGAATTCCTCCCCCCAGCCCTTTGGCACTAGTGAAGATATCGGGTTCAATACCAAGGTTTTCGTATCCCCAGTAATGCCCCGTTCGTCCCATCCCTACCTGAACTTCATCCAGAATCAGCAGAATCCCTTTTTGATCGCAGAGTTCACGTACCCGCTGGAAATAAGCCCGATCCCCCGGTTTGACTCCCCCTTCTCCTTGGAGGGCTTCCAGAAGAATAGCTGCCACCTGACGTTCATCCTGGTCAATAGCTGCGATCGCCTGCTCTAGAGCAGCAATATCGTTATAGGGGACGTACTGGAATCCTGGCATGAGCGGGTCAAAGTTTTTCTGATACTTAGGCTGTCCCGTGGCCGTAATGGTAGCGAGGGTGCGTCCATGAAAACTCGCATGGGCCGTCAAGATCACAGGATGGGTAATGCCTAAAACCGTATGGGCGTACTTGCGAGCTAGTTTGATGGCTCCTTCATTTGCTTCTGCCCCTGAGTTACAGAAAAACACGCGATCAGCACAGGAATGCTCTGTCAACCACTTGGCTAATTCACCCTGGACGGGAATGTAATAAAGGTTGGAGACATGGTGTAGGGTCTGAATTTGCTGCGTCACCGCCTCAATCAACTCCGGGTGGGCATGCCCCAGAGTGCAGGTGGCAATTCCTGCCACAAAATCTAAATATTCTCGCCCTTGGGTGTCCCAAACACGGCATCCACTTCCTCGTTCTAAGGCCAGGGGAAACCGTCCATAGGTTGTCATGACATATTGGTCAAAATCTGCTGGTTCAAACAGATTAGATTCATCCAAGGTGGATTCTAAGGAAACAGAAGGGCTGGAAAGTAAAGTTTCTGGGCTCACGGGCTAATCCTCATTAGGGCTGCATTTAGTGTTCCGCAAGGAACATTTGACGGTTCAAAGACCCTCAATATTCAACCCCAATCCATTCTTGTAGATGTTAGCGACCCGTCAAATCAAGCTTGACAGACGACTGGGACTGAGGAAAGGTCATGTTATGAACGCAACAAGACTAGTGGCAACTAGCTTAACCCAAGTTAAGAGCCTTGTAGAAATCCCTCACCCATACTTTGTCAGAGAATGCAGACCCTAGGTTGATGATCTGCAAGTTGTGCTGATGCTTTTGAGTCAAAATACAGCTTGAACTTGCCCAACCCTACTCTAGCCTTGTGTTCTCATCTTCTGCAGAGCCATCAGGTAAAATTGCACCCCTGAAGTCTACATCTGTGAGGGTGCAATAGGAGAAACTAGCTTCCGTGAGATTAGAGCCACTTAAGTTAGCTTTTGACAGGTCAGAATGGGTGATCTTAGCTCCCATTAAATTTGCACCATTGAGGGAAGCGTGGCGTAAATCAGTTTTTCGCAAACAAGACCCAATCAATACCGCCCCACCTAAAACAGCATGATTCAGTTTGGCACCCGTCAAATCAACTCCCGTTAGATCAGCGCCGATTAAATTAGCTTGAGATAATACTGCAGCCCGAAGGTTAGTTTTAATTAAGTCAGCACCACTTAAAAAAGCTCCTGTCAGGTTGGCCCCTTCTAAGTTGGCATGACTCAAGTTTGCCAGACTTAAATCAGTACCTTGGAAATTAACACCACTTAAATTGGCCCCTTCTAAATTGGCCTGACTTAGCTTGACACCTGAAAAGTTTCTCTCACCCTCTGCGTAGCGTTTCAAGAGTGCCTTGGGATCCGTATCTCTTAACACTATTGGAGGTGACTCTAGGCGTTTTGCGACTACTTTTTTAATTTGGTGGAACATTCTGGATTCCTAGGACATGGTAGATGTAAA
>JAYKHH010000439.1:0-8028 GCA_035285265.1 Leptolyngbyaceae cyanobacterium
TTGTTAAGGAATTGCAGTCAGCTTTGATGACTGCAATCTCCCACAATCAGACTAAGCGCAAATTGCTGGATGCAGCTCGGAAAAATCAGGGGGTATTATCGATGGCTGATGCGATCGCTGCCACAGATTTAATCTACCCGGAGGAGATCCAGCCAATTCTAGACAGCCTCATCCATAGCGGCTATGCAACCCTCGATCAAGCGCCAAATGGGACAGCCCTCTATAACTTTAAAACACTTTTATCCGCGATGGGCAAGATCATTCAAGTTGCTAAGGACAAGCAGGATGACCTTTCAGTTAGAGAATGCATCACTGCCACCAAACTGACGGCTGATGCAGTGCAAATTGTGCTCAACGCTTTGGTTGAATATGGCTATGCCACGCCCATGAAAGATCGGTACGGAACACTTTACCGGGTGAAAAACCGCTAACACGTAACAAACAGAGGGAGCGAGGGATCCGATCCTAATCTTCAGGAATTCAATCCTTCACCCGGTTCTTGAAAGGGGTTTTGACCAATACCTAGTTGCTTTTTACTACGCTTGAGCTGCTTCCAAAGACTTTTAATTTCCTGGTAGGCTTCTTCTGGAGAGAGCTTTCCACTCGTTTCTAAGCAACTGATAAAGCTAACGCGCTGAGAAAATTCCTGCAAATTTGCATTAAACAGCAGGTTCTCTGGCTTAACCTGGCCATGATAGCGGCTACGGGGATATAAAAAATTCGAGTAGTGTGCCATGTCTCCCTCCCTTGGCTTAAATTTTGATAGCGGTTGGTTTCTAATACTAGCCTCACCAGGGACCCAGCAGTGATGAACAAGCCTCAGGCTAACGCATGCTCCATGGGTGAAGATACATTATAAACCTTTTCTTAACCCAAGCTTAACCTTAATCTGTATTAACCACTGTAATCTGTGTCACGACCCAGGAATTTTTTTGGCCTTGCCAGTTAGCTGCGTCGCTCCTGTGTCTCATAGCCCGGCGGATCTCATTATTCTCAAATAGCATAAAAACATGCCCGACCCTTTACGATATGTTGAACAAATGACTGAGTTGCTTGGTCTACCGTTATCACCGGAATATCAGCCCGGAGTGGTCGAAAATTTTACTAAGCTGGCTGCGATCGCAGACTTAATCATGGACTTCCCCCTTCCAGAAGACATTGAAATTGCCCCTGTCTTCCAGCCATGACTCCAGTGGCTGTGGATGCAACCCAGATTGCTACGGTCATTCGAGGGCAGGAAGTGTCTGCCCTAGCAGTGGTGGCAAGTTCCTTGGCGCGAATTGCTAGTTACAATCAATCCCTCAATTGTTTTACAACTGTTATGGCTGACTCTGCGTTGGCAGCGGCTAAACAGATTGATCAGGCTCTTGCTAACGGTCAGAATCCTGGCCCCCTGGCAGGGGTTCCCTTTGCCGTCAAGAATCTCTTTGATGTGGAGGGGTTACCGACCCTGGCGGGGAGCAAAATTAATGGGTCACGTCCTCCCGCCCGTCAAGATGCAACTGCCGTGGCAGCCCTGAAGCAGGCAGGGGCAATTCTGATCGGCACTCTGAATATGGATGAGTATGCCTATGGCTTCGTCACGGAAAATGCCCATTATGGTGTCACCCACAATCCCCATAACTTCAGTCGAGTCGCTGGGGGATCTTCCGGCGGTTCAGCGGCAGCCGTAGCAGCAGGTTTAGTTCCTTTAACCCTTGGATCTGATACCAATGGTTCAATAAGAGTTCCAGCCGCCCTCTGTGGGGTATTTGGGTTTAAACCTACCTATGGGCGTTTATCCCGTGCTGGCACTGCCCTGTTCTCCAGCAGTTTTGACCACATTGGCCCCTTTGCAACGTCTGTCCGCGATATTGCAACGGTATTTGACTTGCTGCAAGGTGCTGATCCTAGGGATCCAGTCTGTACGCACCGCCCTCCGGAGCCTTGTCTGCCCCATCTCGATCAAGGGATTGGTGGATTAAGAATTGCGATCGCCGCCGATTACTTTGCTCAAAATGCTGCCCCAGAAGCCTTAGCAGTTGTGGAGCAGGTGGCCCAGGCTTTACGGGTTACCAGGCAAGTAACACTCCCCGAATCCCATCGAGCACGGGCTGCTGCCTTTCTGATTACCACCAGTGAAGGGGCTAATCTCCATCTAGCTGACTTAAAAACACGGCCTCAGGATTTTGACCCTGCGACCCGCGATCGCTTTTTAGCAGGTGCCTTAACGCCTTCCAGTTGGTATCTACAAGCCCAACGCTTTCGGAGTTGGTATCGAGATCAAGTGCGTGAAATTTTTCAAACCGTAGATGTGATCTTGGCTCCTACGACTCCCTTCTCTGCACCCGCAATTGGGCAAGATAAAATCTTGATTAACGGGACAGAAATGGCACCCCGTGCCCAGCTAGGCTGGTTTACCCAACCCTTATCTTTTATTGGCTTACCCGTTTTGTCGGTTCCAATTCATCGCCCCAATGATTTACCCCTGGGAGTCCAACTGATCGCAGCCCCCTATAACGAAGCTTTGATTCTACGGGTGGCTGCTGTCCTGGAAGCCCAAGGCATTGTGTCAGCACCCGTCGTCACCCCTGAGGTACTTTGAATGGAGTCATAGTTTGATTCAACGGGCAGCATAGATGGATTGGAGCGAATTTATTTAGAGATGACCCCATAGGCGATTAAATCGCTGATTACGATCAACCCTGGCAAAAAGTAGCAGTATCGACATCAAACTCTGGATAAAGTAACCCATGAAAACCTATGACTGGATTGTAATTGGTGGCGGTATTACAGGGGCATCGTTGAGCTATGAATTGGTTAAGCAGGGTTTCTCGGTGCTGTTGTTGGAACAAGATGCGATCCCCCAGGGGGCAACTCGTTATAGCTATGGAGGGCTTGCCTTCTGGTCAGGGACTACAGCGCTGACTCGCCAACTTTGCCAGGAAGGGATGCAACGCTACAGCGTCCTCTCTGAAGAACTAGGGATGGACATTCAGTTTCGGGAATTAGACCTACTGCTGACGATTCCAGCCGACCAGGAACCCCAGACGGTTGCGGCTCGCTATGCTGGGTTTGCCATCCCTCCTCAACTTTTGAGTGTGGTAGAAGCCTGTACCTTAGAACCTCTAATGAATCCGGAGGCGATCGCTGGAGCACTCACCGTTCGTCATGGTCACGTTTCTCCTCAGTTAATGGCAAAAGCTTACTCCCAAGCCTTGCAGCGTGAGGGTGGGGAGCTCCAAATCGAGACCGTCCAAGAGTTTCTACGGCAAGATCAGCAGATTATCGGTGTGCGAACCCAGAATCACACCTGGCACGCTGCCAACACCGTCGTCTGTGCGGGGGGAATGAGTCGCACACTGCTTGCTTCCGTGGGGATGCGCGTCCCTGTGTACTTCACCCATACTGAAATGATTGAAATCCCCTCGACTGGAGTGCAGCTCAATACCCTGATGATGCCTGCGGAAGTCAAACGCTTTCAATTGGAAGCCCAAGCCACCACTCCTGAAATGCAAGACCGGTGGGAGCAACCGGGTCAAGAAATTGTCCCCCCGATTTTGGATGCAGGAGCCGTACAATTTTTAGATGGTAGCCTACGGGTAGGACAAATTAGTCGAGTTTTAACTGATCCCCATGCAGTGATTGACCCAGAACAAAGCGAGGCAGCCCTGCGATCGCAGGTTGGTAAGTTTCTGCCTGCTTTAGAGCATTTACCTGGAACCTGGCATCATTGTTTAGTGGCCTTTAGTAGCGATCGCCTCCCGGTCGTGGGCTCTATTCCAGAACTCGCCGGAATGCATGTTTTCTCTGGATTCAGTAATCCCTTGGTCGTAATCCCAGCCTTAGCCCAGCGCTTTGCCAAACATTTGGCTGGAAACCCTGACCCAGTGATCGCTCAGGTATCTCCAACTCGCTTGATTGCAACCGTATAATTTCATCCCTCTCAGTTCTAGCTCCTATGATTACCCTGACCCAACGGTTACCGGCTGACCCTAGTGCGATCGCTCCCCTCACCCTGGCGCTCACAGCAGAGGAGCGGACGCGCTCTCGCCATCGCTTTGAAACTAGTGACGGGCAGGCGGTATATTTGCACTTGCCGAGGGGAACTGTTCTACGAGATGGGGATCTTCTACAAGCAGAAATTGATGAACACCATCCTGACCGTCAACCGCCTTTAGTGCGGATTATTGCCAAACCAGAACCTGTCTTAACGGTGACGACGACCGATCCTTTAGACTTGCTCCGAGCTGCCTATCATTTGGGCAATCGCCACATCCCCTTGGAAATTAGTACGACTTATCTACGGTTCTTGCCTGATCCCGTTTTGCAATCAATGCTAGAGCATTTAGGGCTTCAGGTGATCCCAGAAGAATTACCCTTTGAGCCAGAATTGGGAGCCTATGGACACCAACACGCCCATTGAATTGTCGTCTCTTACGTTGAATAGCGGGTCGCTGCTGCATCTGTTGCAATTGGCGAGTCCTGCTCTTCCGGTTGGGGCCTATAGCTATTCAGAAGGCTTAGAAGCCCTGGTTGACGCTGGCACTATCAAGGGTCGGCAAATGCTAGAACACTGGATTGCTCAGGAACTCTCCTATGGAGCCATTCGACTAGAAGCTGCTGTCATGCTGCGAGCCTATCAAGCTACCAGAACAGGAAGTCTAGAGGATTGGAGTCAGTGGAATGCCTGGTTATCGGCTGTTCGGGAAACTGAGGAGTTGCGATTCCAGAGCTGGCAGATGGGACGGGCTTTGCTGCAGCTACTCCAAGCGATGCAGCCGCAAGCGTCAGATCCTGAATCCTTAATTGCCCTAATTGCAACTCGTGAACAGGCTTGGAACTTTGCCGCCGTGTTTGGCTTGGCTGCCGCTTCCTGGCAGTTAGACTGTCAAGCTGTCCTATTGGGTTACTTGCACAGTTGGGCCACCAATCTTGTTAGTGCAGGTGTGAGGTTGATTCCCTTGGGGCAAACCTCTGGACAACAGCTTCTGTTAGCTCTACATCCCCTGCTATGCCAAGCAACCCAAAAAATATTGACCTTGGGAGATGACGAGTTATTGAGTTGTGGTTGGGGGTTAGCGATCGCCAGCATGACCCACGAAACCCAGTATTCCAGGCTGTTCCGCAGTTAGAACCTTGGATGCAACTCCAGTGGAAATTCCGGACCTCTGTAGTTACCAGCTCAGTAAACTGTCCCACCCAAGATAGGCGCTTAACTCGCCTGTGACAGCACAGTTTAACTTAATCTTCAGCCTATGCCTTAGGTAGAAGTGCAAGGGCCAGGAGCATGGTTACTTGAAAGCTATTGTGCTGATTTCACAGAATAGTCAAGAGGTTTAGCCTTCTATGAAGGAACAGGATATCGCCACGGATTTAACTACGGATTGGTGGATAGAAATTGTAACCACTGAGCCTAGCTGCACGTATTACTTTGGCCCCTTTCAAAATCTTACAGAAGCAGAAACCGACTATCTAAACTATGTTGCAGATTTGGAAGGTGAGGGGGCACAGGGGCTGGAAGTTACAATTAAGTCCTGCAATCCAGATATCCTCACCACGCTGGATGAAGAAACTTGAAGTTCTAGTAGGAAAGGGATGACTGATTTGCATCCCTTCACCCTAGGTCTTACCTTAAGAAACTAGTGATCAGCCAAAAGACAAAAAATGCCACGATCGTGGCCAAGCCTGCATCAGTAAGCCCAAGACTGACAAGAGTTGTATGCAGGAAAGTGCTGACCACTCCCCCTAGTAGCAAACCTCCAATCAGACCTAATAGGGTCAGCAGCAAAGCTCGACCAAACTTCTTCTCTTTTCGTTGAATAAAATAAATGCTGAAAACAACACCGAGCGCGAGGGCCAACTGCAATCCCGCACCATTCGCAGCAGGATAAATCAAGCTCAGACTACTCAAGCCTGTAAATACTAGCCCTGACCACAGAATATCTGAACGGTTAGGCGTATCTAAAAACCGTTCTAACCATGGAGGAGCGGACTTACGAGCAGATGTCACTACATTGGGTGAAGGCTGTGCCAATTTTTCAGGAAACCGAATTCCCTCTGGAACCTTGATTCTGCCCTCCTGGCGCATCCGTAACCGATCCATCAGAATCGCATCATAGGCAGCTTCAATGAGTTGCTGAGATTTCAGATCGCTGCTGTGTTCTTGCATCATGCGATCGCGAGCATCCTGAATTTCATCAAAGGACGCATATTCAGTGACTCCAAGCTGGTCGTAGGGATTTTGATCGCTCATTTCAAACCTCCGAGACCCCCACTGTACTGGACAATAAAGTAGTTCAGAAAATAAAAGTGATCCCTGGGAACCAGCGTAGGTGGCTTTAAGCTACTAGTCATTAGTGTAACCATCAATCCTATAGCGTAAGGGCTGATCAATATCTTTCTGCAGGGATTTTACAAGCTTGGTAAACTTAATAGTAACTTCAGAAGTTGTTAATAGTAACTAAAATACTAAAACATTGATAGACTGTCTGAAAACTGCAGAAGATTTAAATATCCCGCCCATATAATTTTTTTGGTTTTATAGCGAGTATCTTAACCTATCCATTTTATCCACTTTCCTTAGAGCAAAATTACCCTCATGGCTCCAGCTAGGATTCTTGTAGTTGATGATGATCCAGCAATTCGGAATCTCATTCATCGGTTTTTAGGTAAGCAAAACTATCAGATGGAGTCTGCAGCAGATGGCAAAACGGCCATTGCCATGTTTGAGCAGTTCAATCCTGACCTCGTGATCTTGGATGTTAATCTCCCAGATGCCAATGGTTATAACCTATGTCAGGAAATGCAGAGTCGAACCAATGTGTTTGTTTTGATGCTGACCAGCCGCACCGATGAAGCGGATAAAATCAGAGGCTTTACGCAAGGGGCGGATGACTATATCACCAAGCCCTTTAGCCTAGGAGAGTTAGGAGTTCGAGTTGAAGCACTGCTGAGGCGTATTCGTGATATCAAGCCAACGGAGCAGCAATGCTTGGTTTTTGCCCAACTTGTGATTGATCCAGTTCGGCGGGAAGTAGCTCTTAACCACGAAGTTGTTCCTCTAACTGCTTTAGAGTTTGACCTCCTGCATTTCCTTGCCAGTCATCCGGGGCGGGTATGGCGACGGGCTGAGCTAATTCAGGAGGTCTGGGACTACGAATATGTTGGGGATCAACGGGTCGTCGATGTGCATATTGGTCAAATTCGTAAAAAGATCGAGATTGATACCAGTCAACCCGCTTTAATCCAAACAGTGCGAGGGGTTGGCTATAAGTTTGAAGTCCCGGCGGAAGTGAAACCATCACCGGAACCTGTTTAAATCCATCCGGGCAGGGCATAGCATCCGGATCAGTATTTTTGCGACGGGTTGAAGGCGGTAGCCGGATGCTGTGCTCCTACCAGTAGGGAATCTCCTATCTGGTCGCCCAATCTAAAATCTAAAACCTGCCCTGAGCTGATCGAAGGATCCAAAATTTAAATTTTCTGCTGACACCTGTTCACCCCTCAGTATTCTGATTTCGCACCTGCCATGCCAAATCCAAGACCTGCTGCCAGCGCTTTTGCAGTTGTTTTGGGGTACATTTCAAAATCTGGGCAATTTCTTCGTCAGAAGGTTGGACTGCTGTCGCGTCAGCTCCTTTATGACCTTTGAGTTGAAGGAGATACTGTTGTTCCGATGTAAGTTGGTGCGTAAATTTTTCCCATTGATGGGGTAATAGTCCTAGGTTTTGATCGACATCTGCGCCCAGCCATTGATGAACCAGTTTCCAGTGATGGGAGCGGGAGAATTTTTCAACATGGTACTTGAAACGTTGTTGAAGATAGTCCCGTTGACGGGGGGACAGACCCAAGATGTCGTCAATTTCAGGGGCAGAAAGGTCTTGCAGTTTCAAGGTCAAGTAATCAACGCAGTCGGTATGGCCTTGATCTTCAAGGTACTTGATCAGTTCTGTGACCACTCGCCCCCGCAGAGCTGACTCCATCGGATCAACGACATCCGCAATCATTTGTTCTCGGATCTGTTGCATGGCTGGAGAACGACTATGC
>JAYKHH010000440.1:0-3913 GCA_035285265.1 Leptolyngbyaceae cyanobacterium
ATTATTCCCCAGCACCGCAAAATGCAGGAAGCAGGACAGCTAGAAGTCACCACCACTCCCTACACCCACCCGATCTTGCCCCTGTTAGCCGATACGAATGCGGGCCGAGTTGCAGTTCCCCAGATGACCTTGCCCCAGCAGCGCTTTGAGTGGGCTGAAGATATTCCTCGCCATCTCCGCAAAGCCTGGGATTTATATCAAGATCGCTTCGGGCAAGTTCCGCGTGGACTGTGGCCCTCGGAACAGTCCGTTAGCCCCGCCATGCTCCCCTACGTGGCTCAGCAAGGCTTTAAGTGGCTTTGCTCCGATGAGGCAGTTTTAGGCTGGACGCTCAAGCATTTTTTTGAACGAGATGGATCGGGGAATGTTTATCAACCCGAAGTTCTCTACCGTCCCTATCGTCTGGAAACTGACTCTGGCGACCTGTCCATTGTGTTTCGAGATCACCGCCTCTCGGATCTGATTGGGTTTACCTATGGGGCGATGGAACCCCAAAAGGCTGCCACGGATTTAATTGGACATTTAGAGGCGATCGCCCGTTCCCTGAAGCAAAAGCAGCCTGAAGGTAGCACCACCTTGGAGCAGCCTTGGTTAGTCACGATCGCCCTCGATGGTGAAAACTGCTGGGAATACTACGCTCAAGATGGCAAACCCTTCCTAGAAAACCTTTATCAACGATTTAGCGATCATCCAGAGTTGCAGCTCGTGACTGTTGATGAGTTTCTCACCCAATTCCCCGCCACGGCCACCCTGCCCACTAACCAACTGCACAGTGGTTCTTGGGTCGATGGTAGCTTTACCACTTGGATTGGTGACCCTGCCAAGAATCGTGCCTGGGATTTGTTGGCAGCAGCCCGCCAGGTTTTGGCAAATCACCCCGAAGCCACAGAAGAAACGAATCCAGATGCCTGGGAAGCACTCTATGCTGCTGAGGGATCGGACTGGTTCTGGTGGTTTGGGGAAGGACATTCTTCCAATCAAGATGCCATTTTTGATCAACTCTTTCGGGAACACCTATGTGCGCTCTACCAAGCCTTAAATGAACCCATCCCGGTCAGTCTGCGCCGCCCTGTGGAAATTCATGCAGCACCGGGCGACCATCAACCCCAAGGGTTTATTCATCCCACCATTAACGGTCTGGCAGATGAGCAAGATTGGGATAAAGCCGGACGCATTGAGGTCGGTGGGGCGAGGGGGACCATGCACCGTAGTAGTGCCATCCAACGACTTTGGTATGGGCTAGATCACTTGAACTTTTATCTGAGACTGGATTTTCAGGCCAGCGTCCGACCCGGCATAGATTGTCCACCGGCGGTGAATGTGTTCTGGTTCTACCCCAACCAGACTATGCACAATAGCCCGATTCCGCTCACAGATGTGCCAGATGAGTCACCGCTCAACTATCTCTTTCACAACCATCTCGGCATCAACTTACTGGATCAGTCCACTTGGTTTCAGGAGGCAGGAGAAAATTATGAATGGTATGACCGAACCAGTTGTACTCAGGTAGGACTGAAAAACTGTTTAGAAATTGCGGTACCTTGGGCAGACCTACCGACCAAGCCTGATTGGTCTCTGCGTCTGGTCGTTGTGCTCTCTGAGAATGGGCGTTTCTGTAGTCATGTACCCGAGCACGCATTGATTCCGATTAATGCCCCTTAATGTTGAATCTGGTATTGAGGGAATTTCCAAGCAAGAACCCACCCAATATTGGCCCCTAGGGATGACCCTTCTGGGTTGAATCTACTGCTGGAGAGATTTCTTAAGAAATGTTAAACTAGTTATATCCTCAGTAAAAATGCTGAACCAGGGAGAGAAATCATGGCTACCGCTCAGGATTTATTGCAATCTTTTGATCAGGTTTTAGACAATCCAGTCCTGCTAGAAAAGAATGTCACCGTCCCAGTTTGTGAAGGGTTAAATATTGCCTTAGCGAGTTTTCAAGCGCTTTACCTGCAATATCAAAAACATCATTTTGTAGCCCAGGGCTCTGAGTTTTACTCGTTACATCAATTTTTCGCTGATAGCTATGACACCGTTCAGGATCATGTCCATGAACTCGGAGAACGCTTGAATGGGTTGGGAGGAGTGCCCACGGCCAGTTTCACTAAGTTGGCTGAGCTATGCTGCTTTACACCGGAATCCGATGGTGTCTATACCAGTCGAGCCATGATCGAGCATGACTTGGAAGCTGAGCAATCGCTGATTAAATTACTGCGACGACAGGCAGGACAGGCTGAAAGCTTGGGCGATCGCGCCACCCGTTATCTATACGAGCAAATCTTGCTGAAAACAGAAGATCGGGCTTTTCATCTAGCCCACTTCTTAGTGCCAGACAGCTTAACCCTAGGTTTTGTCCAAGCCAGTGCTCGTTAGTTGGCTAGGAGTAATCCCCTTGCCATGCACAAATCAACACACAAGTAAACAAGGCTAGTCAGGGGGGCGTGATCACGCCCCCTTTTTCGTTGCGCCTAATTACAAATCCAGGCTCAATCCCACCTCACTGGCCCTAGATACTACACAAAGAGAAAATCCCAGGAAAATCTGATTGGATCGCAGGGATTGTATTTGTCCAATTAACTGACTATAATTCTCAATAGTTTGATTTATTGTTGGCAATTCCATGGGTGCGAAAGCCCCAAGACAATTGCCCCCTGTGGTTCATGCCTATAAGGTATGGATGCTCTGTTCAGGCTATGGATTTGTATTTCTGTAGCACCTTCACGATCTTACTGGGGCTTCACAGCTCAGTACTTGACCCTGTTTCAAATAAAAATTTATTGCATTTAATGGATTCATTTGCTTCTGATACCTTCAACCAGCAGATTATCGCCATTTCCCGCAGCGATCGCTGGCAAGCCTATCAACGTTTTCAAGAACTTGGAGTCAATTGTGGAAATACCAGTGAGGGTGGTTTGTGGGTAGAGGTTCAGGATGCTGTTACCTTGCAACAGGTTCGCAGTGTCTTGCAGCAATTGACCTGTTCCCGACAAGAATTGGTGGATTGGCTGAAACGGTGCTGGCGATCGCGGGCCTAACCCAGTTTGGTTTTTCAGCTTCAGTTTTTCAGGATTGCTAACTATACAGCCAGGTTTTTAATATGGGTAAGAGCAAACAAGAGCAGATTTCCGAATTCTCCCTAGAAGGGCGGTTTCTAAGTTTTGTGGTTGAAGATGGCTATAAAATTAAGCGCTTAAGATTAGCGACGGCCACTGGGGAATATGCTGTCAAACTCTCAAAGGAATCACGGGCCAGCGTGGGACACACCTTGAAACCAGGGGATTGGATTCAAGTGACAGGTGAGCAAAAACTAGATCTGACAACCGGGAATCTCAAACTCAAAGCAGCGCGAATTCAACAGACTGCACCCAAGCTATCAGTTGCTGCTCCCGTTAACCCTAGGGCGATCGCACCCAAATCCAGTGTTTTAGTTTGTCAAAAGTCTGACTGCCTCAAACGCGGGGGAAAAGCAGTCTGCCATGCTTTGCAATCTGCCTTGAGCGATCGAGGTTTAGCAGATCAGGTGGAAATTAAGGGCACGGGTTGTCTGAAGCAGTGCAAGGCAGGTCCCAATATTGTATTTATGCCAAATAAAACCCGTTATAGTCGGGTCAATGCTCAGGATATCCCAGTCTTGGTAGATGAGCATTTCCCAGGTGCAACCCGCTTGGAGAAGCCAGAACAACACCTAGTTCACAGCCATGGATAGGGCAGTCGCAAATTAATTAACGTGAATTCGATAGCCCTATTTTGCGTGCGCTTCGCGCACGCAAAATCGGGCTTTTAGGAGGTTTTCGCGGAGCGAAAACCTCCTAAAAGCCCTTTCGTCGAACTGACGTTAATTATGTGGAACGGGCATCTTGTCCGTTCGATAGTTCATAAAAGAGGAGCAGTGCTATGGCTAAGCTAAAGT
>JAYKHH010000441.1:0-9671 GCA_035285265.1 Leptolyngbyaceae cyanobacterium
AATAATGCCCAACACCTCATCGATGACCGCAGCCCCGACAATAATTTGACCTTCTTTGGATCTAAGCTGCCCTAATTCAGATAACACTTTAGAGGTAATGCCGATGCTTGTGGCTGTCAGGGCCGCCCCTGCAAAGATTGCTGGAATAGCAGGCGCGTGAAAGAACACCATCAAACCAGCAGTACCAGCGGCAAAGGGGGCAGCTACTCCCACACAGGCAACGACAACCGCTTGAGTCCCCACTTCCTTGAGCTGTCTGAGATCCGACTCCAGACCAATTTCAAAGAGTAGAACAATTACGCCCAGTTCAGCGAGTACTGAAATAACTTCGCTCTGGGACTCAAAAACACTCGTGAGTGCATCGGGGGACAGATGATTCATCCATTGCAGAATCGTCATCACCAGAGAATCAGAAGCCGTTAGTCCGCCTTCTGGAAAAACAATCAAGTGGAGGGCAGACACTCCCACAATTACCCCCGCCACCAATTCACCTAGAACCGGCGGGAAATCGAAGCGTTTAGCCAATTCTGCACCCAGCTTACTGGCGAGATAAATCACGACCAAACTTAACAGAACTCCGGCCAAAATAAGCGGTGAATTTTCTGGCTCGACCGTTGCCAGTAAGGGCAGGGGAGCCATTAGGGAGGTGAGCCCAGAACTGAAATCTGTCAAGGTAGGATTCAAAAACATAGGGTTAGTTGGGATAGTCAGAGACATTCAAACCGGATTTAAATCAGAGGCAACCGAGCGCCAGGTAGTATCCTGACACATGCGGTTGCCTTGATCCGTTCAAACTGCTACAGGTCAGGCAGCTACATCTTTGTTTTCAGTGATGCTAACGGCTTGTCGGAGGGCTTCGGTGCGATCGCTCAAAATATGCTCTGCAGTGATCAGTTCAAACAGTCCTAGCTTTTGCAAGCGGCGCTGAATTTTTTCACTGGCACCCACGATGTAGATCTTTAACCCTTTATCGTGGGCATCGCGGATCACGTTTTCGATCGCCAGCGAAGCCGTTACCCCCAAAGAGGGCACTTCCGTCAGATCCACCACCAGTGCATCGGCTTCTTTCATGGCATTGTGTTCGCGGGCGATCGCCTTGGACAAACCAAAAATCATCGGCCCACTCAAGCAAAACAGCAACACACGCCCTTGGCCTTGATCTAACAGTTGTTTTTGCTCACTGCTGAGGCGGATATCATCATCTAGATCGGAAATTAGTTTCACTTCCGAAGATTGCAACTCACTCAACCGTTCGATGGTAAGAATATTGGCAATAAACACCCCCACACCCACGGCCACAATCAGATCCACAAACACGGTTAAGAGCAACACCCCATACATGATTAGGGAACCCTTGACCGATACCTTGTGCGATCGCTTCAAGAAACTCCAGTCGAGAATATCAATCCCGACTTTGAGGGCAATCCCTGCCAATACTGCCATGGGAATTGGTTCGGTCAGTCTAGCTGCTCCTAAAACCACTACCAGCAACACCAATGCTCGCGTTAGCCCTGATACTGCCGACGTTGCCCCCGTTTGAATATTAACGACCGTTCCCATCGTGGCCCCAGCTCCGGGCAAGCCACCGCACAGTCCCGAAACAATATTACCGATGCCTTGACCAATTAGCTCCTTATCAGACTTATGTTCCGTCCGAGTCAAGCTATCCGCCACCACCGCAGTCAGCAAGGTGTCAATACAGCCCAGCATCCCCAACATCACCCCATCTACCAACATCACCGTGAGTTGCTCGGCTGTAAAGGTCGGTAGTCTAAGTTGAGGCAGCCCTACGGGAATTTGACCCACATCAATAATCCGCCGAATCTCTGCATCCTTAAAAATGGTCAGAGAAATGATCGTCCCGATAATCAGGGCTACCAGTTGTGGCGGCACGAAACGCTTCAGCTTTTTGGGCATGAAGAAAATGATTGCCAGGGTCACACTTCCCAGAATCGTCTCCGGCAGACTCATCTTCGTTAACAAGTCTGGGATTGCCATCACGGTGCCTAAAACCCCGCCCTTTGGCGCTGCTTGGCCGAGGAAGGGTGCAATCTGTAAAATAATCAAAATCACGCCAATCCCTGACATAAAGCCAGAAATGACGCTATAGGGCATTAAAGTAATGTATTTCCCTAATTTAAAAACGCCAAAAATAATTTGAAACAGCCCTGCTAGCATGACCACAGTAAAGGCCATCGCCAGACCATTTTCGGGATTTTTAGCGATGAGTCCGGCCACGATCGCCGTCATCACCACAGTCATCGGCCCCGTAGGTTCAGAAATTAGGGTGGGGGTACCGCCAAATAAGGCCGCAAAGAAACCGACGCAAATTGCGCCATAAAGCCCCCCAATTGGCCCCACCCCGGAGGCAACGCCGAAAGCAAGGGCAAGGGGTAAGGATACAATGGCGGCTGTGACCCCTCCGAAGAGGTCACCCCGCAGATTATTAAAACGAATAGTATTGGTAATTGACATTTATGGTGGATAAGTTAGGAGGACACGAACGAACCTTGAACTATTCAAGAGCCTGAAGCAAAACACTTTTCTATTTTCGTGAAATTTGCGATAGCACACATGAGGCAGACTGTTAAGGAAAAATCTGTCTCACACCTAAGAGCCTGTTCACGAGAAGCAAACAGGCTTTTAGAAATTTCAAGGTTGCAAGTGACTTATTTCTTCAATTTCCAAATATTACGTTAAGGAATTGACCAAAACTCATTCTTTTTTCCAAAAAAAATAATCTTTCATTGGAAATTCTTAGTTTTTCCATAGATGAGAGCCATGCATGCACGGGTTCACCATAAAGGCATAGTTAATAAAATGTCGGCAAAGGATGTGATGAATGCCAGCAATCGCGATCTTGGGCACCGACGGCATCAGCTTTGACGACCATCCTTTAGGATAGGTGTCAGTACCATTCATTCCATCGCCCCCCTTCACCCCCTCGAAACCTTGCCTGATTTGAGATCTATCATTTCTGCCATGATGATTTTATTAGTGGAAGATGACCCGAATCAATTAGAGCCTCTCCAGGTGGCCCTTTCTCAAGTTGGACATATTGTAGATGGCGTGGAAGACGGAGAAACTGCGCGTTGGCTGATGTCGGAAAAAGAATATGACCTGCTGATTTTAGATTGGATGCTGCCTTCGGTTAGTGGTGTGAACCTATGTCGCCAGTATCGACAGTTAGGCAAAACTGCCCCAGTGCTAATGTTGACTGCTAAAGATACCATCACCGATAAAGTGACGGGACTAGATGCCGGAGCCGATGATTACCTCGTCAAGCCAGTAGATGTGATCGAACTACTAGCACGGGTGCGTGCCTTAGGACGGCGATCGCCCTTGTGGCAGGGAGACATCCTCAGCTTGGCAGATTTACAGCTCCATCTCAGTAGCCTCACCCTAGAGCGAGAACAGGTCAAAATTGAATTGTCGAGCCGAGAGTTTCAGTTGATGGAATACCTGATGCGCCATCCTCAACAGGTGTTATCCCGTGACCAAATTGAACGGGCTTTGTGGGAGTGGGGTACTGAACCGGAGAGCAATGCAGTCGCAACCTTAGTCCGGCGCTTGCGCCAACGGTTAGAAACGGTAGGAGCCAAGGATTGGCTAGAAACCATCTACGGGATGGGTTATCGTCTCAGCAACCCTAAGGGAACCTAAGGGAAATTTAGGCAGTACAGGAAAAAATCCAAAATCCAAAATTCTGCTGACCCCTAACACCTAACACCTGACACCCGACACCCGACCCCTAAAATGTTCAACCGCAGCCGTCGCACTTTGGCTTACTGGTTTGCCCTATCAATGGGGAGCATTCTGATCCTGTTTGCGGGGGTGAGTTACTACCGCGACGTACAAAGCCAACTCAAGGCATTTGATCAAGTGCTCTCTCAAAAAAGCAAGGTAATGGCAACCAGTGTGCAGTATCGCCTCTATGGGGGCCGATGGTGGTTAGACCTCACCGAAGTTCCACTGCTAGGAAATAACGCCCTGCCACTAGATAGTGAACTTGTGTATGCCCGTTGGTATACCGCTGAAGGCTACTTGGTAAGATTTGCGGGCACGCCACCCTCCCAAGTTCTGACAACTGCACCTGGCTTTCAAACCATTCAGCGCGATCGCCAGCAAGCTCTGCTGACCCCAGACAAGTGGCTGCGACAGGTGACGCTCCCTGTCTTTCAGAACGAGATATTAGTGGGCTATCTGCAAGTGGCTACTCCCTTGACGACCTTGCGAACCACCTTGGCGGAGCGACGACTATTTTTTGCCTTAGGAGTACCCATTACCCTGGGTTTGATTGGACTTACGGGTTGGTTCTTAGGCGGCATTGCCTTGCAACCGATTCGAGGGGCTTATGATCAACTGCAGCGATTTACTGCGGATGCTTCCCATGAGTTGCGAGCCCCCGTAGCAGCAATTTTGAGCAATGCTCAAGTGGGGTTAATAGCTCCTCTGAACGATGGCACCCAGCAACGTCAACGCCTAGAAAATATTGTGACGCTCACCAAGTCCATGGGCACCCTCCTCAGCAATCTGCTCTTCTTGGCACGTCATGAAGGGATATTGACCGCTGAAGTCTTAACCAAGGTGGATCTAGTCCAGCTTTTACCACCCTTGATTGAGGACTATACAGCCCAGGCTGTCGCCCAGAACCTCCAGTTCAGAAGTTCTCTACCCAAATATCCTGTGAACTTACAGGCGGATCCAGAGCTGTTACAACAAGCGATTAAAAACCTGCTGAGTAATGCCTTCAAATATACGCCACCGGGTGGTACGGTGCATTTACGGCTTTTGACCCAGGCCCATCGAATTCTCCTGCAAGTGGAAGACACGGGTATGGGGATTCCTAGTTCGGATCTACCACATATTTTTGAACGATTTTATCGAGTGGATACCACGAGATCGCGCCAAACGGGAGGCTTTGGTCTCGGCCTCTCTATCGTGCAGCAAATTGTTCAGGCTCACCAAGGCCAAGTCACCGTTACGAGCCAAGTTGGGCAGGGGTCAGTGTTTCAAATTGAACTTCCCCTTAAGTAGAGGTGTATCTCTATATTCCGTTTCTGAATTGTCGGTACAATGGGCTGACTACCTGAGTCATCAGAATGGGTAAATAAATCCTTTGAGGCGATCGCAGCGACCAGGAGATCCAGCATCATGAGTCCTTCCAATCCGTCACTAGATCAAACTTCGATTGAAGCGTTAGACCTTTCACTCCGAGCCCATGGAGCACTGAAGCGCAGTCAAATCCATTCGATCGCAGACTTAATGAACTACACCGAAGAAGATCTGAAGATCCTAGATCCCGGATCGGCGGAAGAAATCATTACAGCCTTAAATCAGCAGTTTGGGCTAGCCCTACCCCAAGAATAAAGGTTTTAAACCTCGCAAAACTCAAAAGGGTCAGTCATTCTAGAAATCAAAGGTGGCGATCTCTGCGGGACAGCAGATAGCTAGCGATCAGGAAAATTAAGTTATAGAAAAATTTTAGCTAGTTGTCCCTTTTTAAGTTCCCAACCTACATTCCTGTTGAAGTTCAACGTCGAGTTCGCGTGAGAATTTCACAGTAGATCGTGTCCACGCAATAATATAGACTACTCCGGATCAATCATGGGTTTGCGATCGCCCTCATTACTCCCCTGCATCCCCCAGCAAATGAACTGGATAGCCCTGGCTGACTGCATTTCGATAGAGTGGGCCATCCAATGTCCATAGCTCTGCGCCCAACCGTTGCGCTAAGACCAGATAAACCGCATCATAGGCACTTTTCCGTCCCAACGCCAACGCCATGTCAATCACTCCTCGATCAAATCCCACCCTGTGATAATGAATAGGCAACCTTGCTAATTCCTCACAAACGGCTTGTACCTGTTCTCGCAAAAACAGCCTCGCCGTAATCATCCGTGTGAGGGCATTTGTAACCTCAGAATATGCCAAATCAGGCGCATGTAGCTTGACATCCTGATCAGCCCAATGCTCAAACTGCTGATAAACAGCTTGCCGTTGGGGATGGTGAGTCACTAATGCAACTAGAAGATTTGCATCAACGATGATGTCCATGCCTGTTAGAAGCAACCCCGTTCGTCTAACTCTTCTCGCCCTGCCCAAACCAAAGCTACAGGATCCATAGAAGGGAAATCTTGGGTCAAATTATGCAGATGTCTGAGCGATGCCTTGAAAGAGGCAGACAGTGTAACGTTCGGAACGCTCTCGCGCATGGGTTGAGGAGTATTCAAGTGCTTGGCGCAAACCAATTCGGCAAACGTGAGAATTTCACCAGCTTGATCTTGGGGAAGCGTCTTGACGAGTGCATAAATCTGTTCCGCAATAGTCATAATCAATATTTAACGGAAGGTACGACTTAGGTTTTATTTTAGCGATCGCTCACATTATCCACGATAGCCACCTTTGCTAGTACCTGAGTGTAATCTTGAAACTATTCAACAAAACTACCTAAAGCTTTGGCATGGTGATGGATGTGGTCTTCCATAAAGGTGGCGATGAAATAGTAACTGTGGTTGTATCCGACTTGTCTACGTAAAATCAGAGGTTGTCCTACTTCTGCACAGGCTTGTTCAAACACCTCTGGCAATAGCTGATCTGCGAGAAACGGATCATCCATGCCTTGATCAACCAGAATTGGATGGGGGTAGGGAGCCGTTCGGACTAACTCACTGGCATCGTAGGCACGCCAACTCGATGGGTCGGTTCCCAAGTAATGGGTAAATGCCTTCTGACCCCACGGACATTGC
Organism: Leptolyngbyaceae cyanobacterium; assembly: GCA_035285265.1. GTDB lineage: Bacteria > Cyanobacteriota > Cyanobacteriia > JARCMD01 > JARCMD01 > JAYKHH01. The sequence continues at coordinate 6,750 of JAYKHH010000441.1, forward strand.
ATGGGCGCTGCAATCGGGGCAAAGGCAGAAACGGATTGATAGCGCTGAGGATTCCTGAGGGCACATACTAAGGCACCGTGCCCCCCCATTGAGTGCCCAAAAATTCCTTGGCGATCGCCCTGCACTGAAAAATTTCCCGCAATTAACGCAGGCAACTCATCCACAACATAGCTATACATTTGGTAATGGGACTGCCAAGGTTGCATCGTCGCATCTACATAAAACCCAGCCCCACTTCCCAAATCCCAGTCCTTATTTTCTCCCTCAATCCCAGTATTCCGAGGGCTGGTATCTGGGGCCACTATCATTAAGCCGTACTTGGCAGCAAATTGTTGTGCCCCTGCCTTCACCATAAAGTTTTCTTCAGTGCAGGTTAATCCAGACAGAAAATAGAGAACTGGGACAGGTGCTAACTGAGCTTGAGGGGGTTGATACACCGAAAAGCGCATTTCACTGTTGCAGGTGACAGAAGCGTGGGTGTAAAAACCCACAGTTCCCGCAAAGCAACGATGCTCACTGATCAGGTTAAGGGAAGCAGCCATAGTTCTAGAGCACTCCTAGAGGCATGAGACCCACCCTAGCCTTTCCCAAGGAGGGAACTAGAATGGGGTATTTTGATCGATGTACACTAAAATGTCACAACACTACGGATAGATTCGCCCTGGTGCATCAAGTCAAAGGCATGATTAATCTGATCCAGGGGCATGGTGTGGGTAATGAGGTCATCAATGTTAATTTTGCCATCCATGTACCAGTCCACAATTTTGGGTACGTCCGTACGGCCTCTAGCGCCTCCAAAGGCAGTGCCTTTCCAAACCCGTCCGGTCACCAGTTGAAAGGGACGGGTGCGAATCTCCTGTCCAGCTCCCGCTACGCCAATAATTACACTCACCCCCCAACCCTTGTGGCAGCATTCCAGTGCTTGGCGCATCACCTCAACATTGCCAATACACTCAAAACTATAGTCCGCCCCACCCTTGGTTAAATCCACCAGGTAGGTCACCAAGTCGCCCTCTACTTCCTTAGGGTTTACAAAGTGGGTCATGCCAAATTTCTCAGCGAGGGAGCGCCGACTTGGGTTAATATCCACGCCCACAATCATGTTCGCCCCTACCATGCGGGCACCCTGAACGACATTCAAACCAATGCCACCGAGTCCAAACACAATTACATTCGCGCCGGGTTCCACCTTAGCCGTATTGATCACGGCTCCAATTCCCGTTGTCACCCCACAGCCAATGTAACAGACCTTATCAAAGGGGGCATCTCGGCGGATCTTCGCCACCGCAATTTCCGGCAACACCGTGTAGTTAGCAAAGGTAGAAGTCCCCATGTAATGATGGAGCAGGGTGCCATCCATCGAGAAGCGACTGGTGCCATCGGGCATCAGACCGCGTCCTTGGGTACTGCGAATTGCCTGACATAAATTGGTTTTGCGCGAGAGGCAGTACTCACACTGGCGGCACTCTGGCGTGTAGAGGGGAATCACATGATCCCCAACGGCTAAGCTGGTCACTCCTGCCCCCACTTCTACCACTACCCCTGCTCCTTCATGGCCCAAAATGGTGGGAAATAGACCTTCAGGATCAGCCCCTGAAAGGGTATAGGCATCGGTATGGCAAATCCCCGTTGCCTTGATTTCGATCAGAACTTCTCCAGCTTTGGGGGGGGCAAGCTGCACGGTGGCGATCGCAAGAGGTTTACCGGCTTCTAAGGCAACTGCTGCTTTGACATCCATACTCTGCTCCTTGTAAGACAGTGGTTGAGGGGCAACATCACAAATCTGGCTACCTACTAAGGCAGGACAATAATAGATGAAAAAATTGGGACATGGGAAGAATTTAAATAAAAGCCTTCAATCTCCCCATGCATCGACCAAAGTGTTTCAAAATGATCCTTAACCTTCTTAATAGAAAGTTAACCTTCAAGCTTGTATCCTGCTAGCGTCTGGTAGGGTTGGGAATACTCTGCTGCCTCCAACCTAGCCTAGTACCAGATCTCAATATCAACCCTACAGTGGTTTAGCGATCCTGATTACAGCCTATGCCTTGGCCCAGAATTCTGAGTGGAATTATTGCGATCGCCCTTGCCTTAGGGACGATTCTCGTTGGGGGGTGGTACTTCACCCTAGCGTTTGGCGTACTTATATATCTTGGTCAAGTAGAATATTTCCAGCTAGTCCGTACTAAAGGGATGCTTCCTGCTGCAAAAACCACTATGGTAGTCAGTCAAGCTTTACTAGTGATTTCAACGATTTCCCTAGATCTGGCCGATGCAGTATTGCCTGTTGCTGGTACCTTTATTTGTTTTTATTTGTTGTTTCAGCCCAAATTCGCCACAATCGCGGATATTTCCGCTTCCATTTTGGGCTTATTTTATGGTGGGTATTTGCCCAGCTATTGGGTACGCCTGCGAACTCTAGGCAGTGCCGCTGTCAGTAACCTTCCTCTAGGCGGCTATTGGCCTCCATCCTGGTTAGATCTTCACGCCTTACCAGAAGGATTAAAAACCACGGTGCTTGCTTTCATGTGTATTTGGGCGGCGGACATTGGAGCCTATACCGTGGGCAAACTCTTTGGCAAAACCCGCCTATCCGACATCAGCCCGAAGAAAACTGTGGAAGGGGCAGTCTTTGGGGTGACGGGCAGTATTGTGGTTGCGATCGTCGGAGCCTGGTATTTGCAGTGGCCCGGTTGGCCTTGGACTGGCATCACCCTAGGACTTTTGATTGGAATTGCCAGTCTGTTAGGCGACTTGACGGAGTCCATGATGAAGCGAGATGCAGGGGTCAAAGACTCAGGCCAATTAATTCCTGGACACGGTGGCATTTTAGATCGGGCCGACAGCTATGTGTTTACAGCCCCTTTGGTTTATTATTTTGTGACGATCGTTTTACCCTTACTCCGAGCTGCCTCGGAAGAA
>JAYKHH010000442.1:0-2665 GCA_035285265.1 Leptolyngbyaceae cyanobacterium
CGCCTGTAAAGGAGAGTCCAAAAGGCATCGAAGCACCCAGCAAAGCGAGTAAAGCTTCATCACCTCTGGGATACAGGGTACTTAACTGCACGACTCCCCGACATACTACCCACACATCTTCAGGAAACATGGGAATCTCTTGACCACTGCTAAAGGGGTACAGATTTCTTCCATGGTATATTTGCTCAAATAGCTGACGTAGATCAGGAAGATCTACTGCTGGTGAGGTGGAGGTTTGGAGCATACAGATCAACCCAGGTGATGAGTGCGATTTAAAATTCAATTCTTCACAGACTTAGATCTCTGCGTTTCTTCAGCTTGACGGATCGTCCTAAAGAGAAGGTAATTCCAAGGTTGCGATTAGGTTAAGGTTTGGGGTGATTTGCGATCGCTGAGTCTATTCCCTTTACCTAAAGTGCTTGAACAAAATCCAAGAGTTGGTGCGCCATCTGTAATTTGCTGCAAGGGGCAATTTCGACTTGCCGACCGTGCCGATCTAGAAATACCGCTTGATTTTGGTCACTGCCAAAGCCACTATCCGGTTGGTCTACAGGATTGGCTGCGATCGCATCCAGGTGCTTGCGTTTTAACTTCTCTAACGCGGGGGTGACAATATCTCCCGTTTGGGCTGCAAACCCAACCAAACGCTGATGGGGTTGCTTCTGCCGACCTAGTTCAGCCACAATATCGGGCACCGATGCCAACTCCAAGTGACTAGGAAGCTGATTTTTAGGCAGTTTAGCAGAGCTGGTGTGAGCAGGCTTGACATCCGCAACCGCAGCGGACATCACAATCCAATCTGCCGTGGGAAAGGAGTCCCACATTGCCTGCTGCATCTCCTCCGCACTCACCACGGGAATCAATCTGACTCCTGGTAGAGATGCGATTAATTGCTGATCAACAGGGCCATGTACCAGCGTGACCGTTGCCCCTCGATGGTAAGCGGCCTGAGCTAAGGCAATTCCCATTTTGCCCGTCGAGGGATTGCCAATAAAGCGAACGGGGTCAATATGCTCGCGCGTTCCTGCAGCACTGATTAATAGGTGCTTACCCTGCAAATCCCGGCGTCCGCCCGTATGCAATAGAGAATGAATACCTGTCAGGATTTCTGTAGGTTCTGCCATGCGACCTGTCCCGACGCGATCGCACGCTAACATTCCCGCTCCCGGAGCAACACTGTGAAACCGAGGATCGGTTTGGATTTGTTGCCAATTGCGCTGCACCGTGATTTGTTCCCACATATCGGTGTTCATGGCAGGGGCAACCAAGATCGGACAAGTGGAGGCGAGCACCGTATTAGTTAGGAGATTGTCTGCCATCCCATAGGCCAGTTTTGCCAAGGTATTAGCCGTGAGGGGGGCAATCACAAACACCTCTGCCCATTCCCCTAGCTCAATGTGCAGGGGACGATGATGGGTGGGTTGCCAAAACTCTGTATCCCCATAGGCCGGATGGCGCGCCAAGGTTGCGACCGTCAGCGGCGTAATAAACTCCGTCGCTGCTTGGGTTAAAATCACCCGCACCTCAGCTCCCGACTTGGCCAGGGATGAAATCACTTCGCATACCTTATAGGCAGCAATCCCCCCCGTAATGCCAATCAGAATGCGTCTATGGTCAACCATCGGTTAAAGCTAGGACTTTAGCCCTTTAATCTAAAACCTGCACTGAGCGAAGTCGAAGTGTCCAAAATCTAAAATTCCTAGGCTTCATCGTAGGCTTCCAAATCCAGTAGGTGGATGTAGGGTTCCACCAAAAGGGGACGTTGGAACGCGATCGCCCGCAGGAAGTGCCAATCCTGAAGCCCTTCAAAGGGGCTAGCGTAGTTATCTTCTTCTAGGCGCATCGCCAGTTTTTCTACATCTGCCGCCGTCAGGGTATCAATATCCCGATTTGCGATGGTTGAAGTGTTCATTGTGTCTCCGTCCCGCAGCATTAGTATTCAGAGTTTCTCTAGCTAAACTCCTAGAGTTACCCAAAATAATATTACCTAAAAACGGTTGCAATGAACTCGCCCATTCGATCTAAAACTTCTAAACGAATCTCATGATCCATATTGAGTTCATGATAATTCACGTTCATTCCTGCTGCGATTAAACTATCCCGCGCTTGCTGGGCAGCCCCTAAAGGCACCACCGAATCTTGCCGACCATGCACCATTAACACAGGTGGACTGCTACCGGGTTCTGGAGAAATTGCAGCATGGAGATACCCACTCAACACCATCAGTCCTGCCACGGGCAAGTTATGCCCCACATCTAAGGTCATGGCTCCACCTTGGGAAAAGCCAGCCAGAATCGTGCGAGAGAGGGGAATGCCAGTGCTATCTGCCAAACCTGCTAACCACTCCCGCAAAAGTTTACGGCTGGTAGCCAGATCTTCTCGGCTGTCAAAGTCATACTGGCTTTGAAAACTATAGTTCGCAGGGAAGCCATACCACATCCTACCTTCCGGTGCATAGGGATGGGGGAAGGGGCCACTGGGCATCATGAACTGATATTGGGGCAGATTTAGGGGAGGCACTAAGGGTGCTATATCTTCAGCACTGGCACCCCAACCATGGAGCACAACAATCAATCCGACCGGAGCTTGTCCAGTTTGAGCGGGAATCGTAATCGTTTGTAAGGACAAAACTGTCTTCCTCAAAATATACAGATTCAGTAGAAAT
>JAYKHH010000443.1:0-3300 GCA_035285265.1 Leptolyngbyaceae cyanobacterium
CTTCTGGAGTATTGGTTAAATCCTGTGCAGTATTTAAAAGCTGTCCAGCATCCCCATTTTCAGTCACTGCAACACCCCCCGATAGCATGGAGGTAGACTGGACTCGAATATCTCCTGGCGTGGGGCCCAACACCAGACCGACCGGGGCGCTGACGGTTAAGAGCGGTTTAGGATCGGTAGCGCTAAATTCTGTATTGTCCTCAAACTTGATACTGCTGGCAGTACTGGCCAGAAAGGAGCCACCGATATTTAACACCGCATTGGGGCCGAGGATGATGCCACTGGGGTTCAGCAAAAATAAATTGGCGGCGGCATTGGCTCGAATCACTCCATCAATGCTGGAAGCAACTCCACCCGTCACGCGGGCAATGATGTTCTGAATATCTGGAGCATGATTAAAAAAAGCTGTCTTGCCCGTTTGCACGGAGAATTGCTCAAAGCTATGGAATAGGTTGGTGCCCGCTGTGCCACCCCCCGTGATTGTTAGGAGATTCCCGTTGGTGGTGACGATGGAATGATTAGATAAGGTTGTATCTCCAATAATTTGGGCATGGAGAGGGCTGGCAACAACAAGGTGACACAGAGCTAGAGCACTCAGAGATTTGACGGCAGGTTTGAGGCAAGGTAACGGCTGCATAAGTTCAAAATCTCAGGGTTTCATTTGCTACCAGCATAAGCCAAATTGGTTCTATTTTAAAGTCAGGCCAATTTGGGCTATCAAAATTCATGTTCTTTGAATCCTGAGGGGTACCTAGCAGGTGCATTCAGCCTGTCAGGGGGCTAGAATGACAAGTGGCAACTGCCCAACACCTTTAACTCAATGGCATGGATTACGCAACGGCCCATAAATTTCTAGTTAACCAAGGACTGTCAGCGGAGCAAAATCCGGATGCCTTTTTGGTACGCCTTAAGCAGGGAAAACCCCCAATACCAGGTCAGGTTACGTCACTTTTGCTCGCGCTCAAGGTGGTGTTTGAATCCCTCCGAGAGACAACCACGATGGATCGTGAATTAGCCTATGCCTTGTATATCTTGGCTTCCGAGAGTCGGCAACAGTTTGACGCGAAGCGCAAAGCCGGAGTTCTCTGGCCTCCTCTCTTGGATGAGGATGTCACCCGGATTGCGATCGCTGTCAAAAGTATCTACGCCGGAACTTGGAATATTGGCACCTAGCGCTGCTGGAAATCGAGTTTAGCTTTGAGTTCGTTCTTAATCCGATTCAGGATCGAAGCTTCATCTAAAGACTCTAAAATCCGAGTCACGATCGCCTTGGGGCCATCCGGCCCCCAGGATGCACCGTTGGCTAGGTAGGCTTTGGTGACCTGCCCAATACCGTAGGAAGATACGCCCGCCACCCCAGCCTGGGTCACGGCTACGGATAAGTAAGGGCCAAGGGAAAGCCCACCTGTGGCAGGGGCCGATAGCCCCAATAGGCTTTTGAGGGAACTCAAGCCTAAATTAGCGAGGAGTTCACTGGCTGTAATCCCCCCCATACTCAGGGCAATTCTTTGCAGCAGGCGGATGGCTCCCTCCTGGTTCATGGGAATGCCATAGAGCTTCGAGAGGGTCAGGATCATTGCCACATCGATCACCGCCCCACTTAACAAGTCGATCATGGTGATGGGATTCAGGGCGATCGCAGCGGATTTAGCCATGACCCCATTCCAGATGATTTGGTTAGCTCCTTGCTCCCGAATGCTCATCTTCCGTTGCACGAGTTGGTCATTGACATCATCGGCATAGAGCATGGTGTTCAGAGCCACCAGAGATTTACCTTCTCGATCTAGCACCTCCAAAATCTTTAGCTTTAAGTCAGCAACCTGGGGTTCACCCCGACTCAACTGGGCAGACATCTTACCATCGGGGCGACGCACGGCCTTAGCAACAAGGGGCGACGCTGCTGCCATGACAATTTCTTCGGGGGACAGCAACTCCCGTACCCGTTCATCCTTGATTTTCTGGTAAATAGCAATGCGATCGGCATCGGGATACTGGTCAATCTTATTTAAAACCAGCAGAATTGGCTTGCTGGCTTCCCGCAGTTCCGAAAGAGCTTTGTACTCGACCTTGGTCATATCGCCCGCGACGATAAACAAGATTAAATCCGCTTGTTTAGCAACTTGGCGAGCCAGCAATTCCCGTTTTTCGCCATCGACTTCATCAATTCCAGGGGTGTCGATGAGCTCAATGCGGGAGTCTCCGGTGCCATGCAGCACTACTCGCACCAGTTCGCGATCGCTCCCCTCTACACTCTGGCGATGCAAGCTCCAGTTTGCACTTTGCATGGCACGAGTGACTCCGTGGGTTGGCCCCACTTCAAACACCTCTTGCCCTAGCAGCGCGTTCAACAGAGAAGATTTGCCTCGCCCCACCATGCCAAACACGGCAATATGCACCACCGAGTGTTCTAACTTATCCAGCATAGTTTCTAGACCCCGGATCTCTGGCTCTAGCCCAGCTTGTTCTTGGGGAGACAGGTCTAAATTGGCGACTAAATCCCGCAAGGCAGCTTGGGCTTGCTTGTAGGTTAGTTCAGCTTGAATATCCTCGAAGGTTAAAATCGTATCGTCAAGCTCTGTATCTAAGTTGGGTTGTTTCCAGCCTTTGGCAGCCCAGGACTCAGAGCCTTGGTCTGGCCCAGAATTAGAAGATGTCAGCTCAGAATTATTCACCATTTAACCTCTCACCCCATGACCCGGTCAGGATTAGGTCTAATGATTTGATCCTAGCGACTTTTGCAGCGAACCTCTGATCCGGTGGCCCTGACCAGGAAGCCTTGAATCAGCAAATCATAAATTAAGCACAAACCAAAGGTACATAATGACGACGAAACTCAAGATTAAAGCGGTGACGATCGCATGTTCAAGTCTGCGACTGATCACGCCTGCAATGGCGACAAACATCATAATCAACAGAGCCAAACCCGCGTAAGCAGTATTTTGCAACCCTTTGGCAATCAGCGGATCATTCCTAGGACTGTTCACAGAAGGCGATTCTGTTCTCCCAGGACTTGGTTCGGATTGGGCAGTTCTTGGCAAAGGGGTTCGTGGATCTTGAACCATAGTTGGGTTATCCAAGCCGTAACACTAGCGAATCTCTAACTGAACCGTAAAACAAGTCTGGTTTTCTGTGCTCTCTACTGCGATCTTGCCCCCCATTTGTTCGATCAACCGCTTCACTAAGGCTAATCCCAACCCCGTCCCTCCGTGTTGCCAGGGGTCATGGCTGGGAATGCGGTAGAACTTGTCAAAAATGCGAGGGAGTTCTTCGGGCGCGATGTTAGTTCCTGTATTGGTAACC
>JAYKHH010000444.1:0-3833 GCA_035285265.1 Leptolyngbyaceae cyanobacterium
CACTGGTAACAATCGTGAGGTCGCTGGGATCGAGGAGTAAGGTGCCTCCCTGTCCATTGGCTGCCAAGGTCGAGACCATTCCCTGGAAATCGAGGTAATCTTTCCCAGATACCTCGACAAACCCTCCATGCCCTGCCTGCACACCCCCCTGAGCCGTAATGTTGCCAGAGAAGCGCGTGGTGTGATCCGCCCACACCACCACCGTACCCCCATTCCCCTGCACTAGGGCATCGGCCCGGATCACCGAGTCGGCATCCACCACCGTCACTTGGGCGTTGGGTACCGTCCCCTGCCCCTTGTAATCGCCGCCCACCAGCACCTTTCCACCACCAGTCGTGCCGGAAGCATCAAGATTCGCAGACAGGAGCCCCACCTTATCACCGAGTACGTGGATCGTCCCCCCGCTTCCCTGAGCCTCTAAATTCGCAGTACTGACGGTTCCAGAGGCGATCGCTGTCCCCGCATCACTGGGAATCGCCGCCCCCGAACTGGTCAGCTTCACCACCCCATTCTCGACCGTTAAGCTCGTCGCCCCGCTGAGATTCCCACCCGTCAACAGCGAGGGTAGCGAAAGGGCCGTCAAGGGTGTACCCTCTGCCGTCAAAGTTTCCTTGGTTTCTAAGGGCAAATCTAAACTGAGTAGACTTCCCTCCTGGGAAATCCGAATCAGTTTTTCGCCTGCAACTGCGGCAATGGTAATTTTTCCACCCGGTGCATCAATCGTGCCCAGATTCACCACTGTCCCCCCTGCCAAGGTGACATTCTGACCGGGATTGACCGTTAAATTCCCTTGGTTCACCAAACTCCCGCCCTGGCTGGTCGTAAAGGCCAAGCGATCGGGGTTGCCCACTAACTGGGCATAGTCATTGCTACCAGCAGCCTTAAACCATTCGCCATTGCCAAACCCAACTCCATTGGCAGTTGTAGCTGTAAACGAAGCAGGCACATTCAAACTGGCATTAGGGCCAAACACCATTCCGGCTGGATTCACCAAATACAGGTTCGAGTTCCCCCCCGTCACCTGAATTAAGCCATTGATAATCGACGGATCACCCCCGACGACTCGCCCTAAAATGTTTTGGATCTGGGGTTGCGAGAGAAAGTTGGCAATTTGATTCGCATCTAACCCAAATTGCTGAAAACTATGGAACAGATTTGCGCCATCGCCCGATAAGGTACCCCCGTGAATATCCAGGCGGTTACCGCTGGGCGTCACCAGCGTGCCCGTGCCATCCGTCGCGGGTGCGATCGCTTGGGCAAGCGAGGGTAGGGGAGCGATCGCCCCTGACAATAAGAAAGCTACCAGCCATGCCTGCTGGCGACGCAGTTTAGTCTTACCTTTACGTCGAGCCTGTTTTTGGCGTTTGAGTTGGGAGGATAATTTGTCGAGAAGTGGAATTTTGAGAAGGAGGTACGATAATGTCTGGTTGAAAGCATCACGAGCAAAGCCTGACTGCATCGGTACCTCTTTGGTGTATCAAATAGACATGGTGCGCCTCCTATCATACCCTGCGATTAATAAACGGCAAGATAGGTTTGACTTTAAAAAAAAGCCTGACTTGGACTAGTATGCCCGCTGTAGCTCTGGTTATGCCTTCTTAACTACCATGGATTTTTAGCAGCTACGGTGTCTACACAAGCCAGATACAATCTGAATTCAGAATCCGAGCAGTTTCTAACCGTCCAGCCTTTCCTCAGAAACTGCTGGCTTAGCTTGATTGGATTGATCGGTGCTTTGCTGCAAATAACGCTTCAGGTCTGCTTGCGCTTGGCGTAGTTCTTGCCTGATCTGGTGGTAAAGCGTAACATCCTCTCCCTTCCAGCCCATCACACTGTACAGATGCACACTGCTTCCCCGGCCTCGAAGAGGGTGTATTCCCATATCCTCCACCTCCACTTCTGTCTGTACCAAGTTATACAGTGACTCCGTAATCAAAATATCGGTTTCTAATTCCTTCGTCAGACCTTCAACGCGACTAGCCACATTCACCGCATCGCCAATTACGGTATATTCCAAACGCTGAATAGAACCAATATTGCCAGCAATTACCTCCCCAAAGTTAATGCCAATCCCATTAAAAAAGAGAGGTTGTCCTGATTTTTTCCATGACCGTCGTAATTCAACGAGCGCTAGCCGCATTCCTAGGGCCGCCTTAATAGCATTCAAAGCATCGGCTTTTTCGCCCTGAGACGTTGGAGAACCAAACTCAGCCATGATGGCATCGCCAATAAACTTATCAATGGTGCCCCGTGCCGCGATGATTGACTGCACCATTAAATTGAGATAGGCGTTAAGTTGCCCCACCAGTTGTTCAGGGGGAAGGTGAGAGGACAGGGTGGTAAAGCCACGAATATCACAAAATAAAACAGCTACCTGGAGTTTGCGCCCTTGGAGTAGCGCCTGAAAATCCTCCGACTGATTTAGAATTTCTTTGACAATGGGAGCCGCCACATACCGCTCTAAAGTACGACGGAGCCGCAGCTTTTCGAGTTGATCACTGACCGCTCCAGTAGCCAGATAGGAAAAACCACTCAAAATCATCCCTAACATAGGAACGGCTGTGGGTAGAATTAATCCCCCGCTGGTAAAACTGAGATAACTGAATCCCGCCCAGATCCCTGCAAAGCCCAGTGCCCCCAAGAGTCGAGCCACCGTCTGCTTAGGAATGATGGCGAGAAGCACCCCAGATCCCATGACCCCCACGAAAACTAAGAGTCCATTCAGGAGGGGGTTGGGAAGGGAAGCGATCGCTCGGTTTTCCATGAGGGTGGCGATCGCATTGGCATGGATTTCAATTCCTGGCAGTTTGTCAGAAAAGGGGGTGCGCTGAAAGTCCTGTAGATCCGTAGCCGTAGGGCCAATCAAGACAATTTTGTCTTTAAAGTATTGCCCAGAACGCAGGTAGCCATTCCAGTTTTGGGGATCAATTAGATGAAAAAATGGAATCGTTTCAAAGGTGTAGCGCGGGCCATAGAAAAAGATTTCACTTCCTTTCGGGGATGGGTAGGGCACCTGAGCCGCTTGCAGGGCAGCATCATCAAAGGAAGGCAAATCTGCTGGTAAGCCACTGGGGCGAATTACTTGGGTTTGGTACTCACTGGCGAGTTGGTGGACGCGACCATCGATATCCAATAAATAATTGATAAATCCGACGGACATCGGGGTGGTTTTCAGGTCTGCGTGGGGATACTCCAATCGGAGGCTGGAACCTTGAGGCGTTATAGAATCGGCATACTGAGCCACCAGGGTGACCTTACCGGCATACTTCTGCAAAGTCTGCTGCAATTTCTGATCATCCTCCGGCCCATAACTACTGGGATCGGCAAAGATTAAGTCAATCGCCACCGAGCGTGCGCCTGCCTGCATCAATTTTTCCACCGCCTCAGCGTAAACTGAACGTTGCCAAGGCCAGGATTGCAAAGGGGCGAGAAAGGCATATCGCTGAGGATTCGCACGATAAAAATCGCCTTGGGCTAGCGATTCTTCATCAATGCCTAAAATCACAATGTCCTTGGGTGGCGCAACGGGGCCTCGCAGTTTGTAAAAGGTCTGCTGAACCTGTCGCTCCCATTGCTGGGGAATGCGCCCATCTAGAACCGTGAGGCTAATCTCATTACCCAGGAAAGTCGGCATTGGTAAAGGAAGCTGGATAACGCGCCCTTCTAGCAGGGTAGCGATCGCTCCCAAGATGGCCCAAAAGCCAATCAACCCATACCCCAAACGGGTCGGACTGAAAAATTTCTTCACAGCGATCGCTTTAATCAGCTTCATATTTGGGATGTGCCTGCAAAACGTTTGGATGGGACTACAAACCACGCCACCTGAGCGTATC
>JAYKHH010000445.1:0-4732 GCA_035285265.1 Leptolyngbyaceae cyanobacterium
CAATACCCCCTGGATATAGCCATCTGATTGAATTTCTAAACGGTCGCATAGAGCATCTGACCTGTGCAACGACCTTGCTAATCCATCAAGGATCGCTATAAACCTTGTGGCCTATTTGACAATTAATTCCAATATGCTCTATGGTACTTTAGGATTAGTTTAATGAGAATTATTCTTAATTCTTGAGTAAGTTGAGTCGGTGCAGCAACGCCATCAGTCTGATCGCTGCTCTCATCTGACCATGCGCCTGAATTATAGGGAGGAAGTATGCAAAAACTGAGTGAGGTTTGGAAGGCTACAAGGATTCTTGCCCTCCCCTTACTGGCATTTTCAATGGTGGCATTGCAGTAATGATGGAACGCATTGTTTTCTGGGCGCGGGTAATCCGTCACCCGGTTTCAAAGGTAACAGTGAGTTAGCCACCTTCAAAACCTGTGGATGCTCCTAATCCAGCACCCGTATATGCCCCCCGAACCTGTAGATGAATTGTTTTAGGCTCCAGGGAAAACTTCTCCCCCAGCCTCATCGGCACTTGAGGTACGTTGCGTATGACTGTTCAATTTTTGAAGTTCAACATTGATCGGCATCAGGGCAATCACATTCTGCTGGGTCTGCTCATGTTGGTGAGCGGTTTGTTACTCGTAATTACAGTTTCTCTCTCTCAGGGAGCTGTTCCACTAAGCCTGTCAGAAGTGTGGCAAGCATTGCTGCATCAAGGTGATCCCCTCCATCAAACTATCCTCTGGGAATTGCGCCTGCCTCGCATTGTGGCGGCATTGGTGGTTGGTTCGGCGTTGGGCATGTCTGGTGCATTGTTGCAAGGGCTGCTCCGCAATGGATTAGCCGATCCCTTTGTCTTGGGCATTTCTGCCGGAGCGGGTTTGGTAGCGATCTCCCTGATCAGCCTAAATGTGTTGCAAGCATGGGTACCCCTGGGAGCCTGGGTGGGTGCCATTGTGACGGCAGCATTGGTGTATGGCTTGGGTTACCTAGGCAGTGGATTTGCGATCGAACGGTTGATCTTAGCAGGAGTAGCGGTTAGTTCCCTGTTTGGTGCTATTCAAACGACGTTATTACTGCTAGCGGATGACGGACGTATTCAAGCGGCGTTGAATTGGCTGATCGGCAGTCTCAATGGACGCGGTTGGTCAGAAGTCGTGATGGCAGGGCCTTATGTGGGAGTGGCTTTGATCGGCGGGTGTTTGCTAGCACGCCCGTTGAATCTGCTGAACCTGGGGGACGATTTAGCTGTGGGATTGGGGGTGTCTCTGGTGCGATCGCGGTTGTTGATTGGAGCCGTTGCCAGTTTACTCGCGGCCAGTGCTGTCAGTATGGCTGGATTAATTGGCTTCGTTGGGCTCATTGTGCCCCATGGGGTTCGATTGCTAGTTGGTTCTGACTACCGATGGATTTTACCCTTCTCCGCTTTGGGTGGCGCTTGGGTGCTCACCTTTGCTGATTTGCTGTCTCGCCTGGGTGCGATCGAACTTCCAGTCGGCGCTGTGACTGCCTTACTGGGCTCGCCCCTGTTTATCTGGTTACTGTATTACCGAGGACGCAAGGCATGAAGAGGATTCTTGAGGCTCAAAAACTTGTTGGCGGGTACTCCGATCTTCCTGTTGTCAAGGACATCTACCTATCCTTACAGGCAGGGGCATGGCTTAGTTTAGTAGGTGCCAATGGATCGGGCAAATCTACCTTATTGCGATTACTCAGTCGCATCTTGGTTCCCCAACAAGGCGTGGTGTTGCTAAATGGTAAAGCAATTCATACCCAGCCCGTTCAAGCAATCGCTCGTCAATTGGCCATCCTACCTCAGCAACCGACGATTCCGACTGGCTTAACCGTTCGACAGTTAGTGAGTTTAGGACGGACTCCCCATCAACGTTGGTGGCAGTGGGAACTCAATGCAGACGATCTCCAGCAAGTTGATCACGCGATCGCCCAAACGCAACTAGAACATCTCCGCGATCGCCCCGTTGAGAAATTATCGGGAGGGGAGCGACAACGGGCATTTCTGGCGCTAGCCTTAGCACAAAACCCGCAAGTTTTACTCCTCGATGAACCTACGACATTTCTCGATTTGCACCATCAACTAGAACTGTTGGAGCTATTGAAGTACTTGAATCAGCAGCAGCAACTAACAATTATCACAGTGCTCCATGACATTAACCTAGCCATCCGCTATAGCGATGAGATCGCCATGCTGCATCAAGGATGTCTAGCGGCGATTGGAACTCCAGATGATATCATCACACCCGATAATTTGCGTCAGGTGTTTGGTGTAGAAGCTGTTACTCTTAATACCCCTATCGGGTTGCAGATCTGTTTGTTATCTCCGGCTCCATGCACAACCCGAAGCAGGGGGGATCCGGAGTCTTTATCCCTGGCTTGACAACAATTCCTCACATCCGACTTGGGGTGGGAGTGACGACTCTAGACAGCAGGAGTGCCGTTACAAAATAAACTCCTACACTTACCAACTCACCCTTGCTGAAGTGTCCTTGTCATTCCCAGAAAAAAGGGCAAGCGCCAACTTGCCCTCCATTTATCGACATTTATCGACATTCACCAGTATAGGAAACTCAATCCCATTCTGTTCAACAGAGTTCGACTAGCATTCGTTAGCATCTCTGTTCAGTAAGTAGGGGTACCCCCCCACTCACCACAAGCATGGCAGCAAGGCTTTTCTGAGCATTTTGACTTCTTACCTAATCAAACCTGGAGACGAGCATGAATACCACTGAAACAATTCAAAATATCGACGCTTCTGCGCTATTTCGTTCAGCCTATGAGAATCGCTACACCTGGGATGCCAATTTTCCTGGATTTACTGCAGTTGCCCATTCTGTCCAAAATGACCTTGTCTATCAAGCCGATGTTCATGTTGCCTCTGATCTCAAAATTACCATCACTAATGCGAATAGCAGTGAAGCGGAAGCAGCCATTCGCAACCAAATCTCGGAGATTGTCATTCATCGAGTTCGTCGCAGATTTGAGGATGTCCACGGCAAAAATGTGTTTACCTGTGGAGATCGAGATGCCTCTGGAGTGGTAACCGTGCTGGTAGATGGTGCAGCAGCAGGCGATCAGTACAAGGTACACAACAATATTGTCAGCATGGTGCATCGTCACATTCATGGAACAGTAGTCACGATTAACGTCCTCTCAACACTTGATACGGGCAAAGGCTATCTACCCGTCAACTACGAATCGTTTTACTCCCATCCTGAGACAGGCGAACCCAGCAGCCCTACGCAACAGCATCATGATGAATACGCTCTTTTTGGAGAGCACTACATCCTAACATTGCGCCGTGTCATGACGGGTGACAGTTGTCATGAAGCACAAACCCAGGAATTTCAGTTAACAGAAATCTCTTTACTGGAACACAATCCATCTAATAGCTAGTCCTGAGCGTAAATTTACCCACTATTTCTTCATAAGGGCAAGGTAGTGCCTTGCCCCTACCCAGGGTCGGTTGATTGCCGCCGAAGTCTACTAGGTATAGAGAACGTTTTGACCCAGATTCAAAACTGCCTTTTGTTGACAACTCTGAGGTTGTTGTATGGGGATTTTGGAAGCTAGTGATTGTAGGGATGAATGGAGTCGAGACAAGGAACTTCCCTGTCTGCCGATTTTCCTGTCAGTCATTTAGGTTCTAATTTAGAAGCGCCCATATTTAAATCACAAGCGCCAACTTGTGATTCTGAAAATCGACATTTATTGACATCTACAAAACCATGAAATACTTACTTCTGCTCAACAGTGTAATCGTGTCACTGATGATTGTTCCGGCTGTTTTAGCAGAGCCGAATCTAACCGAAGCAAATCTGAGGGTGGCCAACCCAAAAATATCTGAAGTGGATCATGCAGGCTCTTTAAAGGAAAACCGCACCGCCACTACAGTCAAAGAATGGATCGCTCAAATAGAATCCGTAAACCAGCAGGCAGTGGTAAGAGTGACTAACGTTCAACTCCTTCCAACCAAGACTGGGTTGGAAATTATTCTAGAAACTCAGAATAATCAACCCCTTCAGATTGATGCTTCTAGGTTTCAAGCAGAAGGTAACTCCCTGGTTGCTGACATTCCAGATGTGGAATTAGCATTGCCAGAGGGAGGAGAATTTAGTGCGGAAAATCCAACCTCAGAGATTGCCACTGTTCTTGTAACCCAAGTGGAGAGCAATCTCCTTCGCATTCGTGTTACAGGCAAAGATGTCTTACCCCAACAACCCGTGACCTTGAAGATCGGTAGTCTAGCTTACAGTTTCAACCCAGAGGCAGAACAATTAGACGAACTAGAAATAACTGTGATTGGCACTCGTACCCCTCGCCTAACCAGGCTTACACCTGGATCTATCTCGGTTACTACTGCTCAAGATATTGATGAATTGTTGGTGCAGGATCTACGCGATTTATTTCGTTATCAGCCCAATATTTCAGTGGGGAATAATCGTCGTTATGGATTGCAAGACATTAACATTCGGGGGTTAGGTGGTAATCGAGTCTTGATTCTAAATGATGGGATTCGTTTACCGACACAGTTTCAATTTGGTCCTACAACGTCTATCGGTCGAGATTATGTCGATCTTGAAACGCTGCAACAGGTAGAAGTGATCCGGGGGCCAGCTTCTGCCTTATATGGTAGTGATGCGTTAGGTGGAGTTGTCACGTTTAGAACTGTTGATCCCTCAGATTTCCTCGATCGCTTTGATCGTCAAGATAGCAT